>NZ_DF968199.1:0-74753 GCF_001270025.1 Streptomyces azureus
CGGTTACTGGGGTCGGCCGCTGGGCGGGGAGTCCTTCGGCGCCGTCATGGCGGGCGGAGACCCGGTCGACCCGGCACAGCGCTGGCTGCGCACGGGCGACCTGGGAATGTGGCACGACAAGCAGCTCTACGTCACCGGTCGCATCAAGGACCTGGTGATCGTCGACGGCACCAACCACTATCCGCACGACATCGAATTCACCGTGGAAAACGCACACCCCGCCATCCGACGTCACCACACGGCCGCGTTCGCCGTGTCCACCGACGAGGGCGAAAAGCTGGTCGTCGTCGCCGAGCACTCGCCTGCCGTCACCGACCCGCACACACGTCTCGACGAGGTGACCCGGGCCGTACGCGGGGCTGTCTCAGTCACCCACGGTGTCGCCGTTCACGACTTCGTCTATGCCCCACCCGGTGCCGTCCCCCGCACGACCAGCGGCAAAGTGGCCCGCAGCGCCTGCCGTGCGCAATACCTCGCCGGGACCCACAGGGTTACCCGGCACGCGGCAATGAAGGGATCCGGTACGGCATGACCACCGCACATGGAGGCGACGCGGGATCGCGGCCGACGAGTAGTGAGCACGCGCCTCCCCCGGGGACCGCGGGTACCGAAGCACCGACCGCCGCCGAGATTCGCTCCATGCTGCGTCATCTGGTCGCGGACCTGTGCGGCGTATCCGGCGACGAACTCGACGGCGAGCGTCCCCTGACCGAGTACGGACTGACCTCGCGCGACGCGGTCGGTCTCAGTGGACGGCTGGAACAGCTGCTCGACAGGACACTCCCCGCCACGTTGGTGTGGGAGAACCCGAGCATCGAGCAACTGGTCCGCAGCCTGGCATCAGGAGACCCGCGCGAACAGAGCACCCGCACGTCGACCGTGGCCAAGGGCATCGACCACACTGGCGCCGACGCGGTCGCGGTACTCGGTATCGGATGCCGTCTCCCCGGCGGCATCAACGGGCCTGACGCCTTCTGGGAGGCGTTGCTCGCAGGTACGGACGCTGTGGGGCAGGTCCCGGACCAACGCTGGAAGCTCTTCGACGACGGGGCGTCCGAGACCGCGGCAGCGCTGGCACGCACCACTCGCTGGGGCGCTTTCCTGGCTGACATCGAGGGCTTCGACGCGGACTTCTTCGGGATCATGCCCGGCGAAGCCGAAGTCATGGACCCTCAGCAAAGGCTCCTTCTCGAAGTGGGATGCGAGGCCCTCGATCACGCCGGTATTCCGCTCTCGGCTCTCCAGGGCAGCGTCACCGGCGTGTTCGTCGGTCTCAGCGCGCTCGAGTACGGACACCTCACCATGGCGAACCTGTCGGGCGTCACGCCGTGGACGAGCACCGGGGCGGCAGGCAGCATCGCCGCGAACCGCATGTCCTACCTGCTCGACCTCCGCGGCCCCAGCATGACGATCGATACCGCCTGTTCCTCGTCCCTGGTCGCCGTGCACCAGGCATGCCGCAGCCTCCGCGACGGCGAATGCGGCACCGCTCTGGCCGCGGGGGTCAACGTACTGCTCTCGCCGGCCGTCACCGCCAACTTCGACCAGGTCGGCGCATTGGCACCGGACGGCAGATGCAAGCCGTTCGACGCGAGGGCCGACGGCATCGTGCGCGGGGAGGGATGCGGCGTCGTCGTCCTCAAACGGCTCGCTGACGCCCAGCGCGACGGCGACAGGGTTCTGGCCGTCATCCGCGGAACAGCGGTCAACTCGGACGGCCGCTCGGCCGGGCTCATGGCACCCAACCCGGTCGCCCAGGAAGCACTGCTGCGCACTGCACTGCGCGACGCCGGCACCGAAGCAGCCGACATCGGCTACGTCGAGGCCCACGGCACCGGAACGCTGCTGGGCGACCCCATCGAGGCGGGAGCCCTGGGCGCCGTCCTGGGCCGTGGCCGCCCGGCCGGCCAACCGCTGCTGATCGGCTCGGTCAAGAGCAACCTCGGGCATCTGGAGGGCGCGGCAGGGATCGTCGGCGTGATCAAAACGGTGCTCTCGCTTCATCACGGAAAGCTGCCTGCCAGCCTCCACTTCCAGAGCCCCAACCCGCACATCGACTTCGCGGAGCTGGGCCTGCGCGTCGTCACTGAGCCGACTCGCTGGCCGGCCGAACGCGGGCGCCCCGCCCTGGCGGGTGTATCGGCCTTCGGCTTCGGGGGCACCAACGCTCATGCCGTCCTCGAGCAGGCGCCCCGACCGGCTTCTCCGCGCGCCGGGGAAACCGCCGAGGGCGTCCCGCACATCCTCGTGGTCACCGCACGCTCGCAGGACCGGCTCGGCGACGTTGCCACCGGTCTCGCCCATTGGCTGAACGCGCAGGGCCGCACTGTGCCGCTCGCCGATGTCTGTCACACACTGGCGCACCACCGCCGGGGACCGGCGAGCGCCGCTGCCGTCGGCCGGGGGCGGCAAGACCTCATCGCAGCACTCGCAGCGCTCGCCAAGGGCGAGACCCCGACGTGCGTCGTACCACCACGGACAGCGCAGGACCCGGAAGCGGACCGGAAGACTCCGCGCAGACCGGTCTTCGTCTTCTCCGGTTACGGCTCCCAGTGGAACGGAATGGGCCGCGGGCTGCTGCGCGACGACCCCGTCTTCGCCGCTGCCGTACGCGAACTGGACCCGGTCTTCGAGGCGGAGGCGGGCAGCTCCCTGACGGATCTCATCTGCCGCACGGACCAGGGCGCGAGCGTCGACCGCACGCAGCCGCTCCTCTTCGGCCTGCAGCTCGCCCTGGCGGCCACGTTGCGCGCCTACGGAGCCGAGCCGGCTGCTGTCATCGGCCACTCGATGGGAGAAGTGAGTGCGGCCGTGGTCGCCGGCGCTCTTGACACCCGCGACGGCCTACGAGTGATCCTCAACCGCTCCACCCGGCTCGCGGCCATCGACCAGGAGCAGGCCGGCGCGATGGCAGCCGTGGAACTGCCGGAGGAAACCCGCGCGAACGTCCTCGGCCGCTATCCGGATGTCGGCATCGCGGTGTACGCCTCGCCGCGGCGTTGTACCGTCACGGGTCCCAGCGAACCGATTGCGCGCATGGTCGAGGAAGTCGAGGCGCAGGGGCGACTCGCCCGGCTCCTCGCTGTCGGCGGCGCCGGACATTCACCGGCAGTCGATCCCGTCCTTCCGGCGCTCCGCGACGCCCTCGACGGCGTCAGCCCACGCACCGCGACCATCCCCTGGTACGGCACGGTCCTCGACGACGCGCGCTCCGACATCCATGCAGACGCGGACTACTGGTGCGCCAACGCCCGCCGCCCCGTTCGCTTCCAGCAGGCGGTGGCCGCCGCGGCGGCCGACGGCCACGACCTCTTCCTGGAGGTCTCACCCCACCCCATTGCCGTCGTCCCCGTCACCGAGACGCTCGACTCGGTGGCCCCGGGGCGCGGCCGCGCGCTGTCGACGATGCACCGGGACAGCGATGAAAGCATGCGCCTGCGCACGGCACTTGCGGAGCTCCACCTGACCGGAGTGCGAGGACTGGCCGGACAACTGTGGCCGGACGGCAAGCGGGTGGCCGTGCCCAGCCCTCCCTGGCGTCATATCCCCCACTGGTTCCGTAGCGGCAGCCCGTCGAGGCGGACGGCTTCCGTAGGCGGCCACTTGCTGCTGGGTGCGCGGGTGGAGGATCCTGGCACGGAGCGTGTGCTGTGGCATGGGGACATCGGCACCGACGGCTGGAACCAGCAGCCGCCCAAGCTGCACGGCAGGCCCGTTCTGTCGCTGTCCGTCTGCGCGGAACTCGTGATCGCCGCGGTGACTGCCGCGAGCGCCAGGGCCATCGAGACGGTACGCATCGAGAACCTGGCAGTGCACCATTGGCTGCCGGTCTCCGCCAGGACGCCTGTCACCACCGTCTGGGAGCCGGAGGGACGCGATCAGGCAACCGTCGGCATCCACTCACGGTCCCCCTCCGGCGCCTGGCTGTGCCTTGCTTCTGCCCGCGTCCTCACCAGACCCGAACCGCTGCGCCGTGAACCAGGAAGGGCCGCTCCCGTCGAGGGCGGCTTCCCCGCCCCCGGCGCTGAGGAACACGCACCGAGGCAACGACCGCACGCACTGCTCCTCCACGCCGCCCTGCAAGCACCGGCCGGTCGCGACCGCGCGGACGGTGAGGTACCCGGGGCGGAACAGCCACCGTCCACGACGGAAGACGTTCCAGTCTCCGTACGGTCTCTACAGGTACGGCTGCAGGCTCCTGCCCAGGGCGAATGCCGGATCCGGTGCCTGCCGCGCACCGGCGAGTCGAATTCCGGCGACACCCGGGGTCGACCACCCCACCGAGGCAGGTGGGACATCCACGCGGAGGACGTCGGGGGACGGGAGCTGATCGTGGCCCGCGACACCCAGCTCCGGGCCGTCGAACCGGGGGAGATTCCGCAGCCGCTCGAGGAAACCACCTATGAGATCGTGTGGGAGAAGGCACCTGTCTCCGTCCCCACCCCACCGGCCCACGTCCTGCTGCTGACGGATCAGTCCGGTGGCAGCGGCAACCCCGGTGCCGCTCCCCTCGCGTCGGCACTGCAGGAACAAGGCGTTGAGGTAGCGGTCGCCGAGTCCCAGGCCGATTCCCTCGGCAGCCTGTTGGACACCTGGCGGGAGGAAACACGCGACGGGCGGGCTGCCGTGGTCATGCTCCTTGCGGCCGGTCCCGAGCAGCCCGGGGCGTGCCGGGGACTTCACGCCGCCGCGGACGTCGCCCGCCGTCTGGCCTCGGACCAGCGGCAACTGCGGCTTCCCCGGCTGTGGCTGGTGACCGAACGGGCCCGGACAGTGGTACCGGGGGAAACGGGGAACCCCGACCTGGCCGCTCTTCGCGGTCTCGTACGCGTACTGGCCCTGGAGCATCCCGCTCTGCGTACCACCCTCGTGGACATCGACCCGCACCCCGGTCTCGTCGATGACCTGGCCCAGGAACTGCTCGCCGACGGCGAGGCCGACGAGGTCGCCTGGCGCGGAGGTACCCGCTTCATCGCCCGGCTGGCTGCCGTGGATTCCGATGACGCATGCGCCAGGGTGCCGTTCGCCCGTTCCGACGGTGCCTACATCGTGACGGGAGGACTGACCGGCCTCGGCCTGGCGACGGCGCGACGGCTGGCCCAGCAGGGCGCCGGCCGCATCGTCCTGAACGGCCGCAGCGCCCCCGGCCGCGCGACGCAGGCCGTCCTCACGGAACTCGGCGAGCTCGGTGCCTCCCTCGTCGTGGTTCAGGGGGACGTGGCTCAGCCCGGTGTGGCTACGCGTCTGGTCGAGGCGGCCCAGTCCAAAGGACATTCCCTGTGCGGAGTCGCACACGCCGCGGCTGTGCTCCACGACCGTGTCATCACCGACCTGCGATCGTCCGACATCAACGCTGTCTTCCGGCCGAAGGTCACTGGAGCCCTCCAGTTGGAGGCGGCCACTGCGGGGCACGATCTCGACTGGTGGCTGGTGTACAGCTCCGCTGCCGCCCTCTTCGGCTCTCCCGGACAGGCGGCCTATGCCGCCGCCAACGCCTGGCTGGACGCGCACGCCCACCACCGCCGGGCCGTCGGCCTGCCGGCAACCGCCATCGCATGGGGCCCCTGGGCCGACGTGGGTGCGGCGCCCCAGAACCCCGCCGTGGCTCTTGAGCCCATCACCTCGGCCGAAGGGCTGGAAGCCCTCCAGGCGCTCGTCACCCGGGGCAGGACATACACCGGCGTGGTACATATGGACGCCCGTCGGGCTCTGGAAGCCTTCCCCGGACTGGACGCGGTCGCGTTCTTCGCGGGGGTTCTGCGCGGCAGTGGTCTCCCCGACGACGACTGGGGCGGCCCGGGAAGCATCCCGGCGCTCGGCGAAGCGGCCCCCGCCAGAATTCACGAACGTCTTGCCAGGCGTACGGCCGCGGTCATGGGATGTGCCGTCCAGGACCTGGACGAGAACATTCCGCTGACCGACCTCGGCCTCGACTCCCTCATGGCTGTGCGGATCAGGAACGCCGTCCATCAGGACTTCGCCGTGGCGTTGCCGGCACCTCTCCTCCTGCGGGGTGCCAGTCTTCGTGCCGTCGGTGACGCGGTACTGCGGGAGCTGGGGCTGGCAGGGGCTGACACCGGTGACACGACAGCAGCCGCTCAGCCGAGGGGCGTCGAGCAGGAGCGCGTCGGCAGCGGGGCGATCCCGGCGCTGCCGGCCACGCTGGATCCCCGAGACGCCGCCGAACGCCTGGTGGCCGGCGTCTGGCGCGAGGTCCTCGGACGGCGGCCGGAAGGCGTCAACCAGGACTTCCACGCCGCAGGTGGTGACCAGCACACCGCTCATGACCTGGTGGAGGGCATCCGCCGGCGCCTGGGCGACACCGCCCCGGCCCTTACCGAGGAGCACGTGCTCGACCACTCCACCGTCGCCACCCTCGCCGAGCTGATCCGGCCCGCGGTGAACGAAACGGGCGGATCGGTCCTGCGCGTCCTCCGCGACGTCCGGGTCGGCACCCACCGCCCCGCCCTGTTCACCTTTCATCCCGCCGGCGGTCCGACATCGGTCTACCGACCCCTCGTCCAGCTGCTTCCGGCCACACAGCCGGTGTACGGATTCGAGCGCGTGGACCGCCTCCACACGATGGAGGAGAAGGCCGCCCACTACCTGGGGCTCATCCGGGAGCTCCAGCCACGGGGGCCGTACCACCTGCTGGGCTGGTCCTTCGGCGGCTGTCTCGCCTATGAGGTCGCCCGCCAGCTCCGCGAGACGGACCAGGCCGTGGGCTTCCTCGGACTCATCGATACCATCCTGCCTGCGGCTCTTCCCGGACTGGACTCCAAGGAACTGCTCCTCGAACGATTCGGCCGCTTCGCCGAATACATCGAGAAAACGTACGGCCGCCGTCTTGACCTGCCCTACGAGGAACTGGCTGCCACGCCTGACGAGCAGCAGATCGACGTGGTCATGCGACTCGTCGCCGAAGCCGGTCTCGACATGAGTCCCGGCATCCTGGAGCACCAGCGGACGTCCTATATCGACGCGCGCGTCGGAGAGCGGTACCGGCCTCAGCCCTGTCCGGACCCCGTCGTGCTCTATCGGGCCCAGGAGGCACAGCGGCTGACCACGTCGCTCGACCCCCGCTATGTGCGCGGTGAGCCAGACCTCGGTTGGGCGTCGTTGTGCCCGTCGCTGGAGGTCGTACCCGTCCAGGGCGACCACTTGTCGCTCATCGACCCGCCTCACGTCGAGGTCATCGCACAGCACCTCACCCAAGCCCTTCAGGGGCAACTGGACGGGTAGCCGGCGGTTGCGACGCCGTCGAGCGTGGGGGCGGGCCGAGAACGGGAGTTCACGCCCGCCCTGCCCGAACCGAGCGATCGCACGGGCGAGTCGGCCGTGCCGGACCGGCTCGTCCGTGCGTCTCGGCCGGGCCCGATGTACGCCAAGGTTGGTCTTCACACACGAGCAACCGGGCGCTCTTCGCCATGGCCAGGGCCGGAGGAATCGTCGAACTCACTCATCCAGTTCTGGAAGGTGCGCAGACGGTTCTCGCCCACTCGTGCCCTGGCCCGCGGGTCCGTCACCCCCAGCCCGGGACGTGGGGCCAGACACAGAACGCCCACCTTGCCGATGTGCTGGTTGGTCTGGACGCTCCGGGCAGCCGTTGCGACCTCATTCAACGGGTATGTCTTCGACAGGGCCGGCAGCAGACGGCCCATGCTGATCAGCCTGTTGACCTCCCACTGCTCATGCAGGTTGGCCCCGTGGCTTCCGATGATCCTCTTGAGTCGCATCCACAAATAGCGGTTGTCGTAGGTGTGCTGGTATCCGGTACTGGAACCGCACGTGACCACTGTCCCTCCGCGTCTGGCGAGAAAGACCGAGGCCCCGAACGTCTTCTCGCCGACGTGCTCGAAGACGATGTGCGGGTCTTCGCCCACCGCGTCGCGGACGGCGGCGCCGATCTTCTTCCAGCCCTCGGGCCGCTGCAGCAGGGTGACGTCTCCGCCGTCGATTTCCGAGCGGTTGATGACGACCTCGCATCCGAGGGACCGCAGCAGGTCGGCCTTCCGGCGGGAGTTCACCACGCCCACCGCGATACCGCCACCGTTACGGACGAGCTGCACCGCGTAGGAACCGAGCCCCCCGGTCGCACCCCAGATCAGCACCACATCGCCCTGCTTCATGCGCGCTCCGCGATCGCTGACCAGCATGCGGTACGCGGTGCCGGCACACAGGGGATTGACGGCCGCCTCCTCCCAGGTGAGCAGTCCTGGTTTGGGCATCAGCTGGCTTGCCCGCACGATCGCGTAGTGAGCCAGTCCGCCGAAGTTCGTTTCGAAGCCCCACGCTTTCTGTCCCTCGCCGAGCATGCCGTCCCGATGCGTGTCATGGTCCTGTTCGTCGACGTACGCAGTGGCCACCACGACGTGGTCTCCGGCCTTCCACTTGCGCACGGACGACCCTGTCCGCACGATGACACCTGCGGCGTCCGACCCCACGACGTGGTACGGCAGGTCATGGCGCCGCTCCCATCCCCCGGCCTTCGCCATCTGTTTCAGGAACTGGAACGTCGGCAGCGGCTCGAACATCGCGGTCCACACGGTGTTGTAGTTGATGGAGCTCGCCATCACAGCGACCAGCGCCTCGTCCGGAGCCAGTTCGGGCATCGGGACCTCGTCGACGATGAGGGACTTCTGCACATCCTTGTCGTCGACGTCCTGGAAGATCTTGATGTCAGCCAGACGCACCATCGCCGCGGCGAACTGCTCGGGCAAAGGCAGTTTCTCCAGCGCATCCCCGCCGGCACCCGCGATGACGGCTTCGGACATGGTCGTGCTCATCGAGTCTCCCTCACTTCGGGCCGCGCGGAGCCCTGCCCTTCAGTTCACCGGCTGAACTGACCGCCGCTCGTACCTAGCAAGCTGTCTGCCTCGTCGCGTCGCAACCGCACAGCCCCCGCATGGCTTCCCCTTGGAGCAAAGACGCAGGTCAGTTGAGGTGGAGCGGCATACGTGCCGTTGCTCGAAGGGTGTAATGGCATGGCCGCCCGGTGGCCGGCGCGGATGGGCCGGACGCGTGCCCAGCCGTCCCGCTGATCTTTCAGGCGGTGCCGTCGGCCCTCGGGCTCCGGCCAGATTCATCCCCTCAGGTGAGGTGCGATCGGTTGATCGTATTCGCATCAAATCGGTGTGTCGGCTGGCGTTCGATCGCCTGTCTCGACATGGTCTGCACGTATATGTCCACACGATGTCCACACGATCCGTTGGAACCCGGGACGGCCACCCCTGCCCGGTCCATGCCCGCAGCACGGACCGAAGCACCCCAGCGTGTGGAGCCGGCGCTGAGGCTGGTTACCGGCATCGGCGGCAGGACAGGGCCGTCGAGCACCTGAGGAGGTATCGCAACCCGCGATCCCGGTTTGTCGCGCACGCCGCTCGCCGTCCTGTGAGGGCCGTGGCCCCCAGTTGCGAGACCGCCGCGAGACGTGGGCAACTCAGCACGGGCTGGGCCGTGCAGCGTGTCAGGCCGCCGGACTCTGGGCTCCTCTCCGCTTCCACCTGTGTCCCGTGATTCCGGGCTTCACCCGCCCCAAGGAGTTCCGCAGCCCATGCGATCCGCCCACACACTGTTCACCGGCCGGGCACGACTCACTGGCCTCTCACTCCTTGCCTGTCTTCTGCTCCTCACACCGCTGTACGGCACCGGTACAGCCGCGGCCACCAGCGGCCCCGACCACCCATCACGGTCGGCCGACACCGGCGCCTGGATCACGGGCATCAGCACCCTCGACGAGCGCACGCTGGATCTGACCGTCCGGTCACGGGCCATGGGAAGCTCCGTGCCGGTCCGTGTCATCCTCCCCAGAGGCTGGTACAGCGAGAGGAGACGCACGTTCCCCGTGGTGTACATGCTGCACGGCGGGGAGGACGACTACACCTCCTGGACGCGCGAGACGGACGTCGAGGCACTGGCGGAGAACTCAGGCGCACTCGTCGTGATGCCCGACGGCGGGAAAAACGGCTACTACTCCGACTGGTACGTCGGCACGCCCCGCTGGGAGACGTTCCACACCAGCGAACTGGTCCGGCTCATGGAGAGAAGCTTCCGCGCCAACTCCTCCCGGGCGGTCATCGGCCTGTCCATGGGGGGGTTCGGCGCGCTCAACTACACGGCGCGTCACCCGGGGATGTTCCGGTACGTGGCCTCCATGAGCTCGTACGTCGACCTCAACGACCCCTTGGTGCGTTTCCTCCTCGACCTCAGCTCCCGTGTGGAGGGCACCGATCTCCATGACGTCTGGGGCGACCCGAAGGAACACGACGACATCTGGCAGTCCCACAACCCGTCCGCCAGGCCACGCGCCTTCCTCGGAACGAAGGTCCACCTGTCCTCGGGAAACGGGACACCCGGGCCCCTGGACGGCGGCAATCCGTTCGTTGTCACCCTTGTGGGCGCGCTCGCCGAAGTCGCACTGCCGGCATCGTTGAGCAAATTCGCCGAATCGCTCCGCTCGGTGGGCGTCGACGTCACGACGGACCTCTACGAACCCGGGACGCATTCCTGGCCCTACTGGGAGCGGGAACTGCACCGCATCTGGCCCACGGTGATGGAGGAACTCAACGGATCGAGGGGGGCATGGGCCGAACAGTAGTGATCTTTGCCGCGGGGTCGCGTGGCGACGTCCAGCCCTGCCTGGCGCTGGGTAGGGCACTGACCCGCCAGGGCGATGCCGTCCGCCTGCTCGCCAGCGCCCGCTATCAGCGACTGATCACCGCAGCGGGGCTGCAGTTCCACTCGCTCCCGGCGGACCCCACCGAGATCATCGAGTCGCCAGAAGGCCAGGAACTCCTGGCCGGCAGGCGCAATCCGGTGGCCTTCATCCGCGGCATCAACCGGATCGTGCGTCCCCTGTTCTCCCGCTTGCTCGCCGAGACCCAGGCCGGTGCGCAGGGAGCCGATTTCGTTGTCGCGCCCTCGTTCGGCTTTCTCGGCGCCCATCTGAGCCAGCATCTGCGCGTCCCGCACGCGATCATCCATTTCCAGCCCAGCCACCCCACGGGCGCGTTCCCCCACCCGTTCATGCCGGCCGCACGCTTCCTCGGGTCCGTCGGGAACCGCCTCAGTTTCGACGCGGTCAACCTGGGATCGTGGCTGGTGACCCGTCAGTTCATCAACGCCTGGCGCAGGGAGGGCCTCGGTCTTCCCGCCCTCTCCCCGCTCGGCCCTTTCCGCCGTGTCCGCCAGGCGCCCGTGCTGTGCGCCTTCAGCCCCACCGTCGTGCCCCGGCCGACCGACTGGGGACCCAACGTCCACCTGACCGGCTTCTGGCACCACGACCAGCCACTGTGGAAACCGCCACGGCGCCTGCTCGACTTCCTGGACGACGGACCTCCGCCCGTGTACGTGGGCTTCGGCAGCATGAAAACCAGCGACCCCGGGGCCACCGACCGCGTCGTACGCGCCGCACTGCGGCGCGCGGGACTGCGGGGAGTCCTGGCCGGAGACCCGACCACGAGTGACGACGACATGCTCGTGGTCGGGGACACGCCTCACAGCTGGCTGTTCCCCCGTATGGCTGCGGTGGTCCATCACGGGGGTGCGGGCACCACCGCCTCGGCACTGCGTTCTGGAGTGCCGTCCCTGGTCTGCCCGTTCTTCGGCGACCAGCCCTACTGGGCCGACCGGGTCCACAGCCTCGGAGCAGGGCCGAAGCCCCTGCCGGCCCGGCAGCTCACCGTCTCAGCTCTCGCCGGCCGCCTGCGAGCCGTCACCAGGGACAGCGGCCACGCGGAGGCGGCCCGTCGGCTGGGCCGTGCGCTGACGGCCGAGGACGGGGTCGGGCGTGCATGCCACGTCCTGAACCAACTCGTCCGGTGACCCAGCCGTCTGACCAGTGTCGGAGGGCCCCAGCGTCCGGCCCGTACGTCCGCGTGCAGCATGGGCCGGACGTGCAACGACGTGCCTCTCGGCGGCATCTGTGTCTCATCATTGACCTGCCGTTTGCCGCACCCCTACCTTCTGATCGATTCACCGATCTCAGTCCGGTATATCGGACAGAGCCGCGGTGGCCGCAGGCGTGTGCCGCAGAGCCTCACGACGGCCCCGGGCCAGCCTCCTGGAAAGATCACGTTCTGCTCCCCTTTCCTCCCCCTGGAGAGCCGCATGTCCCGCACTGCTGCACGAAGATGGACAAGACGCATCACCGCACGGGTCCTCGCCGTCGGGCTCGTCGTCGCCGGTCTGGCGAGCCTCGACCGGCAGGAGCCGTCGGCGCCCCTGGCCGTCGAATCGGCCGCTGTGAGCACCAATCAGGTCGGCGTCTCTCCGGCACCGGCAAGCACGCGGTGATGCTGTTCAACCGCACCGGCTCCGCCGCGAACATCACCGTCCGCTGGGCCGACCTCGGCCTGACCAGCGTCTCCGCCACCGTACGCAACGCCTGGACCCGTACCGACGCCGGATCGTTCGCCACCGGCTACACCACCTCCGTCCCGGCCAACGACGCGGTCCTGCTGACCGTCTCCGGCACCGAGGCATCCGGCACCACCGTCGAGGACACCACCACCGCCACCATCCCGACCTTCACCGGCGTCACCGCCACCTCGGCGGGCACCAAGCTGGTCGACATCACCTACGCCAACGGCGGCAGCACCACCCGCAAGGCCACCATCCAGGTGAACGGCCAGTTCAAGTACGTCGTGGCCTTCCCGCCGACCGGCTCGGCCACCACCTACCGCACCGTGTCCGTGCTCGCCCACCTGGCCAAGGGCGCGAACACCGTCAGGTTCGCCGCGGTCTCCGGCAGCACCGCACCCGACATCGACGCCCTCCGCGTCCAGGGCATCCCCGGCACCGACGGCGCAGCCCTGGTCGGCTCCGCCTCCAACCGCTGCCTGGACATCGACAAGAACACCTACGTCAACGCCACCCAGGCGCAGATCTGGGACTGCTCCGGCGGACGCAACCAGACCTTCACCCGGACCTCGCGCGGTGAACTCGTCGTCTACGGCAACAAGTGCCTCGACGCCGACAACAACGGCACCACCAACGGCACCAAGGTCATCATCTGGGACTGCACGGGCGGCACCAACCAGAAATGGACCACCAACTCCAACGGCACCATCACCAACAACCTCTCCGGCCTCTGCCTGGACGCCTCGAACGCGGCGACCGCCAACGGCACCAAGCTGATCCTGTGGACCTGCAACGGCCAGACCAACCAGAAGTGGACCCTCACCTGACCTGACTCCGGCACGGTGTGATGTCACCGTGCCGACCACGAACCCGATCCCGGCAACCGAACCTCCGGTTGCCGGGATCTGTCGTTCCGAAGCCGATGGCCGTGGGGAGACCGGCTCGAGCTCTCTGCGAGTCTGGAGCCGGAGCGGTCGGTTTCCTGACCGAGGCCGGTCCTCCCCCGCCAGCCCGCAGGTCAACGGGCGCTGAGCGAGGGCCTGGAGGTCTCAAAACTGGCACCGTCATACGCAGGTATGAGGCCAGAAGTCAGCACCTGGGTGTGACGTGCGTTGGCACTTCGCTCTCTGGAACATCACCGTCGCCCGCGTCACCGTCTACGCTGCGACGACGTCCCGTGCCCCGGCCAGGAGAGCGGAGGAACGGATCAAACGGATCAGCTGTAGAAGTTCTTCTGCCAGCGGTACTTGGCCAGCAGCGCGAGCTCCTCGGCGGTCAGCGGTGGTGCCTTCGCGACCGCGGCATTGCGTTCCACGTTGGTCAGTGACCGCATCCCGACGATGACCGTGGAGACCGCCTGTCCGGCGAGCGCGAACCGCAGCGCGGTGGAGGGGAGTTGATCGACGCCGATGCCCACGTCCGCGAGGAGCGCGTCCACCCGCTTCTCGACCTGGGCGGGCCGGTCGTCCCTGAAGTACCAGTTGCGCCAGTCGCCTTCGGGGAACGTGACCCCCGTGCGGATCAAGCCCGTCAGGGCCCCCTCGTCGAGGGCGACCCGCCCGATCACACCCACGCCGTGCTCCGCGCAGGCCGGCAGCAGGGCGTCGGACGGGGACTGCTCGAAGACGTTGTAGATGACCTGGACCGCGTCCAGCACCCCGGTACGCAGCACCGTGAGCACGTTCTCGGGCTGGTGGTCCTTGACGGAGATCCCGAAGAACCTGATCTTTCCCTCCTGTTTGAGGGCGTCCACCGTCTCCAGCCAGTCACCGCGCCCGGTCCACTCGTCCTCCCAGGTGTGCAGCTGAAGGAGGTCGACGTGGTCACGGCCGAGCTCGCGGAGGCTGGTCTCCAGGCTCTCGCGCAGGTGCGAGCCGGGGAACGCCTCCATGGGGTCGAGCCCGCTGGGCGCCAGCGAGACCGGGACCTTCGGCCCGGCCTTCGTCGCCACGTACACGCCGTCACCGCGACCCGGGAGTTCCCTCAGCGCACGACCGACGACGCGCTCGCTGCGGTCGTACGCCCTGGCGGTGTCGATGAAGTTGACGCCCAGGTCGAGGGCACGGTGCAGGGCACGGACGCCGGAGTCGTCGTCGGCGCCGACCCAGGCCCCCTGGCCGAGCCCCCAGGCGCCGTAGCCGATCTCCGACACGGTCAGTCCGGTGCGGCCGAGTTCCCGATAACGCATGTGCTGTTCAGGCCCCTTGCTGACGGTCCACGGCGCGGGCCGCTCTGCGCGTGCCCGTGCCCGTGCCACGACTTGCCTGCACGACCGTACAGACGGTGGCATCCAGTCACCACCTGGGGAGGATCACTGAAACTTTCGCTCGTACCGAGTGCGATGTCCGATGCCTCACGCCCGGCACCGCTCTCACCCGGCTTCCCGCAGTGGCCGCCGGCCGCCTCCAGGGCGACAGCGGCCGCGCTCCTGCTCTCTACGGCGTGGGGCCAAGCGCACCGAGGCGTTCACGACGGCCCCTCTCCGTAGGCAAGATGGCCGTGACTTCCCAGCCTTGGCGGTCGGAGCGGGGTCCCGTACGCAGCTTGCCGCCCAGCGCGGTGACCCTTCCTTGAGGCCGACCAGGCCGAAGCCGCCGCCACGCGCGGCCTTGGGCAACCGGGTACCGCCACGGCCGTCGTCGCGTACCGTCACCTCCAGCACGCGGCCGTCGTAGGTCAGGCCGACCGTCACCTCGGTGGCGTCCGCGGCGTGCCGCCGTACATTCGTGAGGGCCTCCTGGACGACCCGGTAGGCAGCGGCCTGGACCTCATGGGGCAGGTCGTCGGGCACTGAGGGATCGCGGCGCAGCGCGGTCTTGGGGCCGACGGGCCCGCGGAAGTTCTCCACCAGCTCGGGCAGCGCGGCCAGATCGCCCCTCGGACTGCGGTCGTCGGTCCCGGCCTCGGCGGACTCGGGGACCTCGCGCAAGAGACCGACGGTGCGGCGCATGGAGGCGAGGGCCTCCACGGCGGCGCGTTCGACGTCCTTCAGGATGCCGCCCAGACGCTCGGGTTCCGTGGTGGCGATGAGTTGGGCCAGCTGCGTCTGCACCAGGATTCCGGTGACATGGTGGGCCACGAAGTCGTGTAGGTCGGCGGCCATGGCGAGGCGTTCGGCCCGCTGTGTCTCAGTGACCGCGACGCGGCGGCGGTGGTCCAGGGTGCGCAGGTACCCGCCGAGTCCGGCGACCGCGCCCGTTGGCAGCCAGAGCTGGAACGGGTTGACCGACGTGGCATCGGGCACTTCTCCAGCCGCGGCCCGACCGCCGACGGCCGCCTGAAGCCGGACATCGCCGCGCCCGGCGTCGACATCGTCGCCGCGCGGGCCGCCCACGGCAGCGAGGGCGAGGAAGTGGCGCCCGGCTATGTGTCGATGTCGGGCACCTCCATGGCCACCCCGCACACCGCGGGCGCCGCCGCGATCCTCGCCCAGGAGCACCCCGGCTGGACCGGCGAGCGGATCAAGGCCGCGCTGACGGCCTCGGCCAAGCCGCTGACCGGCACCACCGCGTACGAGGTCGGGGCGGGCCGGGTCGACCTGACCCGGGCGACCGGCGCCGAGGTCACCGCCGAGCCGTCCTCCGTCGACTTCGGCGCCGCCGCCTGGCCGCACAACGACGATCAGCCGACGACCCGGACGCTGACGTACCGCAACCCGGGCACGAAGCCCGTCACCCTGGACCTGACCTCCGACGCCACCGGCCCCGACGGCGGCAGCGCACCCACCGGCATGTTCACGGTCTCCCCGGCCCGGCTGACCGTCCCGGCCGGCGGCACTACGCAGGCCAAGGTCACCGCCGACACCCGGCTCGGCGGCGCCGACGGCGTCTACTCCGGTGCGGTGACCGCGAGCGGCGGCGGACAGAGCGTGCGCACCGCCTTGGCCGTCACCCGTGAGGTGGAGTCGTACAAGCTGACCCTGATCGTCACCCGCCGCGACGGCAAGCGCGACGACGGGCCCGGCGTCACCGTGGCGGGCCTGGACACCGGCAAGCAGTACACGCCCTTCGACGACGACAAGAACCACCCCGACGGCAAGGTCACCCTGCGGCTGCCCAAGGGCCGTTATGTGGTCGACGTCCAGAGCATCGATCCCCGGGGAAGGAGCGCCCTGATGGTGGCGCCCCACCTCGTGCTCGGCCACGACACCACCCTCGCCTTCGACGGGCGGAAGGCCAAGCCGGTGAAGGTCACCGCCCCCGACCGCCGGGCCACCCAGCGCGACGCGCAGGTCCTCTTCGCGGCCCGCGGCACCAAGTCGGCCTACGACTACGCCGGCGGAAACACCGTGGACGCCGACACCTTCCTCGGCCAGGTCGGCCCTGGCACCTCGGCCGGCTCCTTCGTCACCCAGCTCGGCGGGATCTGGCAGCGCACCGCCACCTTGCCGACGTACAGCCTGGTCACCCAGCGCACCGGCTCCTTCTTCACCGGCCTGAACCGCACCTTCTTCTCCACCCGGGGCATGGCCCGGGTGAACACCTCCGTCGCCACCACCCTGACCGGCGCCGAAACCGCCCCCCAGGTGGACTGGTCAACCCCCGGCTGGCCGCAGTTCGGCCGGGCGTCCCTCGGTGTGACGGGTGCCCTGCGCAAGGCGCCGACCGCGTCGCTCGTGCAGTACCTGAGCACCGACCACGGCCTGCGCTGGAATCTCGGCGCCCGGGTCGCCAACGGCATGCACAACGAGGACGCGGTCTCCTTCCTCACCGCCCGCCGTTTCGAGCCGGGCCGCACCTACCGGGTCGCCTTCAACGGCGGCGTCCACGGCCCGGCCGTAGCGCCGGCGTCCGGAACCGGCGCCAAACGGTTCGGCGGGTACTACTACGTGTGCCTGCCGATGTTCTCCGACAGCCCGGGCGGCTTCGCCTACGTGCCCCAGGCCACCCTCACCACCCGGCTCGGCTCCGGCTCCCGGGTCTTCCGATCCACCACGGACGACACCTGCCTCAACGTCTACGGCGGCCTGCCCGCCGGGCCGACGCGCTACCGGCTGTCCATCAACGCCGACCGCACCAAGGACTACAAGGTCGGTGACCGCGTGGAGGCGGTGTGGACCTTCACCTCCCGCGACAACGGCGAGACCAAGTGGGTCCCCCTTCCTCTCTCCGTCGTCCGCTTCCACCCGAAGCTGAGCCTGACCGACACCGCCAAGGCGGGCGCCCGCCTCACGGTGCCGCTGTCGCTGGCGGGCGTGCCGTCACTATTGACGACGTCCGCGTAGGTGTCGACGTAGTAGCCGTAGGACCAGATGCGGTCGTAGCCGCGTCCGCGCCAACTGTGGACCACAGTGCCGGCCTCGGACTGGCCGTCGCTCCACGTGTAGAACTGAACGGGGAACACCGGGTTGCTCCGGACGGTCCGCTTCAGCGGGTGGGCGTCCATATAGCCCTGCCGGCCGTACGGGGGATTGACGGTGACCGTGCGACCCAACGTGTGGGTCTTGGACCAGGACCAGGAGTAGCTGGCGCTGAAACCGATCTCGGCGGAGAGCTTCTCCGTGAGCTTGTAGGAGAGCTTCGTGTTGACGCCGATCGACACGGAGGCGCCGCGGGTGGTCGCGTAGGACTCATTGACCGCCAGACCGCCCCCGCCGTGCCCGCAGTTGGTCACCGAGTCGTTGGAGATCTTGCGCTCCTTGTCGTACCAGGTCCAGGTGGACGACTGCGGGAACTCGCAGTTGCCGCTCACGGTCTCCCAGCCGTTCGTGAGCGCCCAGTGGGAGCCGTGCGGCGCGGTGCTGGTCACATAGCGGGACTCGCCGGGGGCGAGATGGCAGTACGGCGCCTTCCCGTACGCCGCCTTGCCGTCCACGACCTGACCGGTGTGGATGTTGAAGACGAAGGACTTGTCGGCGCCGCTCATGTCTCCGCACAGCTTGGACATGAGGGTGTCGGTGTTGAAGGGCTCCTTGCCGCGGATGTTGACACCGGACGACGGATTGGCCACCGCCGCGGGGGCGGTGGCGACCACGCCGGCGATCGCGGTGACGACGGCCGCACAGGCCGTCGCGCAGCGCTTGATTGTGTTGGTCACTCGTCTCTCGCTTCTGTGCCCTGGGGGTCGTGGACGGCGATGTCCCGACGAAGGGGAGCGCGGGTCGGGCCTCGCCTGTGCACCAGGGAACAGAGCGTGGATCAGAGCGACATCACAACCGGATCAGAGCCTGTTCAGAAACGCGGCGCGCTTGTTGTCGCGTCGGTCCCGAGAAGTTCCCATGTGGCAGCTGCGCCCCCTTTGTTGACGATGATGCGGCCGGACGGTGACAGCCTGGGTGCTGCGGCGGGGCTGCTGCCGCTGGCGGTGCTGCTTCGCCGACGTGTCCCTGATGGCGACCGTGCCCGGTCGAGGTTTGCGGACGCCCATGGTCGTCCCCGGGGCGGGGCCGGTCGCTACGCCGAGATGCTCCGTCTCCTCCGCGTGAACGTGGACGTCCTCGACGGGCCGGCCGGTCTGGCTGCCCGGGGCCGCCGACTTGGCCGGAGAGAGAGTGGTCACATCTGGGCCGGCGGGGCGGCCAACAGGATTGCGGGAGATCGGCCGAAAACATACCTTGACCCGGCGAAAAGAAAGCCCTTGCCCACGCAAGGCACACCCAGCGGGACGCCGCGGCGCAACGACAGCTCGCGCGCCGCACGCTCCGCACTCATGCCCCGGCACCTCACGCACCCAGGTTGACGCATGCCTCGATACGCCCTCGCTCCCACGCTCCTCCTGCTCGGCTCACTCGCCCTGACAGCCGCCTGCGCCACCGGCTCACCACCGGCGGACTCGGCGCCCTCCGTGGACGGCCCGTCCCGGACCGGAGGGAACGACACCGGCACCCAGGTCGACCTGAGCAAGCTCAAGGGCGTCAACATCGTCAGTGACAGCAGCACCGACCGCTCCTGCCCCTGGGCCACGAGCTACCCGGACGTCCCCGGCGCCGACGCGATGACCGCCGCGATGAAGAAGGACGTGGAGGGACGCCTCGCGGCCTTCCTCGGCGAGGACACCGGCGGGCAGGCCACGGGCTGCGGCGGCATGGACGGCTTGGAGGGACCCGAGCTGAACGTCAGCTTCTCGTTCCTCGTGGCCTCCGGCGACGTGCTGGGCGTCCGGCTGGGAACGGTCGACCGTACGTCGAACGCGGACGGCCTGGCCACCAAGGCGTACTGGTACGACGGTGCCGCCAAGGAGTACCGGCCGTCCCCGGGTCTCATCGCGGACGGTTCCCGGGACGCCTTCGTCTCGGCCGTGAAGAAGCGCCTGGAGAAGCGGGAGGGGGTCACCCCCGACACCGTCGCGGCCCTCGACGACCAGGAGAACCGCGACGTCTACCTGGACGACATGGCCTTCACCGCCGACGGCGATCTGAAGGTGGACTTCGACCGGGGCACGGTGGGCGTCCCGCCGGCCGGCCGCATCTCCGTCACCCTCCCCAAGGCGACCGTCACCCCCTGGTTGTCCGACTTCGGCAGCCGCGCCCAGCGGCAGACCACCGACCCGGACGACAAGCTCGACCTCGGTGCCGCCCACACCCCCGCCCCGACCGTCGCCGCCCAGCCGGACCCGGGCGAGGACACCACGGACTGCTCCCAGGTCAAGTGCATCGCCCTGACCTTCGACGACGGCCCCGCCGCCCCCGAGACGGGAACACTGCTCAAGTACCTGGCCCAGTACAAGGCGCGCGCCACCTTCTTCGTCGTCGGCCAGAACGTCGCAACCCACCCGGACATCGTCCGCGCCGAGATGAAGTCCGGCCACGAGATCGCCAACCACTCCTGGAACCACCCCGTCCTCACCAACCTCACCCCCACCCAGATCCGCTCCCAGCTGGAGCGCACCAACGCGTCGATCAAGGCCGCCACGGGCAAGGAACCGACGCTCTTCCGCCCGCCGTACGGCGCGATCGACGGCAACGTCCGGGCGGCCACCAGCCTCTCCCCCGTCCTGTGGGACATGGACACCCTGGACTGGAAGTCCCACGACCCGGCCAAGGTCGCCCAGACCGTCATCTCCCAGGCCCAGCCCAACGACGTCGTCCTGATCCACGACATCCACCCCACCTCGGTCGCCGCCATCCCCGAGATCCTGCGCACCCTCACCGCCCGCGACTACCACTTCGTCACCGTCAGCCACCTGCGCGCCACGATGTGACTGCGATGGGGGAGGGACTGCCCGGCTAGTGGGGACCTGCTGGTCGGCCGTGCACAGGACGGCGGCCGTGGCGCGCGCGGTTCTCCGGTGACGGTTGGTGTGGCGGAGGGAGGCGCCGCTGAGGCTCTGGACACGGATCCGGTTCCGAAAACAGACAGCGGCCGTCGCCCCTCGATCGCGATCCCGCCGTTCCGGACGACCTCCCCCACGAGGTGCAGGCCGCCGCCTTCCGCGTCGTCCAGGAAGCCCTGACGAACATACGGCGGCAAGCCGCCGACGCCCGCGAGATCGCGGTCGCCCTGCACGGGGACGACCGGCGCCTCCAGGTGTCCGTCACGGACGACGGACGCGGCACCTCAAACGGTCCCTGGCCCTGGGCCACCCCGTCCGGGACAGCCGCGACAACCCGACGATCTTCTTCACGCTGGGGTGACACCTGCACACCGGCCCCCTACCAGGGTGCTAAGCGCACGTTGGCTCCCCGGTGTGACGCCGGGTGGCAAGCCCGCTCCCTACCTTCCGCCCACCAGGTCGCCACGGATGGCGGCCGGACCAGGCAACGGAAGCAGGGAGACACACCATGGCGCGCTGCAAGCGCACTCTGGCCACCTGCGCGCTCGTGCTGACGATGGCCGCGGGAACTGTGGGCTGGGCAGCGTGTGACGTGCAGACCGCCGTCACCGGCCCACGTGACGGTCGTCCTGTGACCTGCGGCCGTTCCACGGCCTCCGACCGGGCGTCGGCTCGTCACCAGACGTTGCGCCGACGAGGATCCAGGCGGCGGTGCCCTGGAGGGCAGTGCGCCCAGGAATCGGCCGAAGGGCCGACGGGCAGCCGGGACAACCAGCGAAGCCGTGGCCGTTCAGCCGAGGCGCGTGGTGAGGCAGCCGCACGACGCCTGCAAGCGCAACTCCTCGTCCAGCTCACGTCGTTCAGCCCCACGCCCGATCAGGATGCTCGTGATACACGCAGCCGAATCCATCCGCCCTGCCCCCTACCGATCGCTCCCCGCCGAACACGGGCCGTCCGCCCGAGAATTCCGGCACCGTCACTTGGTCCCGCTGCTAGCCACCCTCGCGGCGCTCCCGCTGTACGCGGTGTGGTGGGCCTTCCTCGCCACCGGCGGCGGTGATCTCGCTGCCCAGGAGACGTGGGCGCACTTCGCCGCCCACTACGGCGGATCGCCGTACATGCTGTCCTGGTTCGGCGGTTCGCACGTCGCCAACTACAGCGTGCTCTCCCCGTATCTGATGGCCGCGTTCGGCGTACGCACGGTGACCGTCGTCTCCGGGCTCGCGGCCACCTGGCTGACGGCCGCGCTGATCGTGCGGACGGCGATCCGCAGGCCCCTGGGCCCGGCGCTGCTCGCCGCGCTGATGCTGTGGTGCAACGTCCACGCGGGCCGTTCGACCTTCGCCCTCGGGGTCGCCTTCGCCCTCGCCGCCTGCCTGTTTCTGACCGGAACACGCCGGGTGGGGCTCGTGGCGGCGTACGCGGCACTGGCCACGCTGGCGTCTCCGGTGGCCGGGCTGTTCCTTGCCTTGGTGGGAGCCGCCTTCCTCGCCGTGCGGGACTGGGGCAGGGCGCTGTCCCTGTCGGTGCCGCCCGCCGCCGTCGCCGCGGCGACCACGCTGCTGTTCCCGTTCTCCGGGCAGCAGCCGATGCCGTTCCCGCGGCTGCTGCCACCGTTGCTGCTCGGGCTCGCCGTCACCGCCCTGGTCCCGCGCACCTGGCGCGTGGCCCGCTGGGCCGGGGCCGTCTACGCGGCGGTCTGCGTCCTCGTCTACCTCATCCCCTCGCCCATCGGCACGAACGTCGAGCGGTTCGCCTGGCTGTTCGCGCCGCCCGTCCTCCTCGCGGCGCTGATGTCCGCGCCGGGACGGGCGCGTCGGCGACGAGTGGTCCTGATCACGGCGATCGTGTGCTCCACCGCCTGGATCGTGCCGAAGTCCGTTCTCGACATCCGGCTGACCGCGCCGGTGCCCGCCTGGGCCGCCGATACGCACGGGGTCGTACGAGCCCTACAGGGACTCGGCGCCGACCGCACCCGTGTGGAGGCGATCCCGACCGGCAGCATGCGCGAGGCCGCCCTCCTCTCCTCTCACGTCAACCTGGCCCGCGGCTGGAACCAGCAGATCGACATGAAGCGCCACCGCCTCTTCTACGACGGCACCTTCTCCGCCTCGACGTACCGGGCGTGGCTGGACCGCTGGGCCGTCGGCTTCGTCGTCCTGCCTTCGGCCGAGCCGTGGCATTACGCCGAGGCCGAGGCCGCCCTGGTCCGCGACCACCGTCCCGACTGGCTGCGCCCCGTCTGGCACGACGCTCACTGGCAGGTATACCGGGTCCAGGACGCCGTACCCCTGGTCTCCTCACCCGGGACGGTGACCCGGACGACCCCCGCCGAGATGGACATCCGCATGCCGCGGCCCGGAACGGTGACCGTCCGCATCGCCTACTCGCCCTGGCTGCACAGCGACGGCGGCTGCCTCGCCAGGGACGGGGAGTTCACCCGGCTGACAGTGTCCGCGCCGGGCGAGTACCACGTCGGTTCGCAGTACAGTCCTTCGCCTTTGGCGGGCAGTTGCTGACACCAATGCAGCATGTCCACGGGCTGCGGCGTTACCCATTTCACCTGACTGAGCGTCAGCAAAGTCAGCATCAGGTCAGCAAGAGTCCTGCCCCAGCCGCCCACAGACAGCCACACCGTGGAATCACCGACCCCGCCGACCCGAGCAAGCGACACGCTCGGCCGCCGACCGGCGAGCGGTCGAAAAGCGGCCAACAACGCCCAGCCGCCGCCCACTCAGCAGCCACCGACCCGCGAGCATTCCAGCAGGTCAGCGCTCTCTTCCCCGCGGCTTCAACGGCACCGGCGGCAGATCCGGAGCAGCTAGCGGATCACCGTCGTACCCCTTCACCTCGCCGAAACGTGTCCCTTCCATCCAGTCCCTACGCGCCTGTACGATCTCCTCCTGCGACCGTCCGATCCAGTTCCAGAACATGATCAGTTCCTCCTCGAACGGCTCGCCGCCCAGGAGCATCAGGCCCGCGTCCGACTCGGCCCTCAGTGGCAGTTCACTG
The DNA here is from genome assembly GCF_001270025.1 of Streptomyces azureus. Classification (NCBI taxonomy): domain Bacteria; kingdom Bacillati; phylum Actinomycetota; class Actinomycetes; order Kitasatosporales; family Streptomycetaceae; genus Streptomyces; species Streptomyces azureus. The sequence goes on from NZ_DF968199.1 coordinate 23,584, forward strand.
CGGCCGCAGCCGAGGTAGAGCATCGAGCCGGGCAGGACCGGGACGCCGTCCACGTGCGCCTCTCCGGACATGGACAGGACGGCGTACTCGAAGTCCGGTTCCAGGGGGAGGCGTACGTCCGCGCCGCGGTTGAGGGCCAGGTCGGCGCCGACGATCGGGGTGTACGCCGTGCCGGGCGAGGTCGCGCCGTCGAGGTCGCCGAGGATCAGTGTCGCCTTGATGCCGGGTGCCGTGACGACCGGCAGGGCGGCGTGGTGTTCGAAGCGCGGGTCGGTGTGGCGGTGGCCGTCCGGGAGGGCGACCCACAGCTGCGCGCCGTGCAGGAAACGGGCGTGCGAGCGAGGGCTCTCCTCGGAGTGGCTGATCGCGCGGCCGGAGGTCATCAAGCCCAGTTCGCGCGGCCGGATCGTCTGGAGGCTGCCGGTGGAGTCGCGGTGCAGCACCTCACCCTCATGCAGCCAGCTCACCGTCTGGAGGCCCATGTGGGGATGCGGCGGCACCTGCATGCCGGGCTCGTCGGCGATGTCGTCGGGGCCGTAGTGGTCGACGAAACACCAGGCCCCGACCATACGGCGGCCGAGGTTGGGCAGCAGCCGGCGGACCTCGCTGGACTCGCCCAGTTTGACGTGGCGAGGACTGAGGAGTTCGCGAACCGGCTCGGCCACGACGAAACCGCGGCCGCCGCACAGGGAGGGAGCCGCCTCGCGCTCAAGATTGCTCATGGCTCACAACCTAGTCCGGTGGAATGCCCGCGTCGCGCGTCATTCGGGCCGCGCCCGGGCGCCCGCGTCGACCGGCCGCCCTTGCCGAGTAGCGGTCTGCTCCGTAGTGGAATATTGAACCAACGCGTTCGGTTGTCGGCCTCGAAGGAGGCACGAGTGAACACGACCTACGACACCACGTACTACGCCCACGGGACACCGGCGGAGCGCTGGGAGCGCGCGCAGATGTTCTTCGACGCCAAGGACTACACCGCCGCCGCGCGGGTCCTGGTTGGGCTGGTCGAGGAAGTGCCCGAGCAGACCGGGCCGCGGCTGCTGCTGGCGCGCTCCTACTACCACTCGGCCCAACTTCGGCGTGCGGAGGCCGAGTTGCGGACCATCGTCGAGCGGGACCCCGTCGAGCACTACGCCCGGCTGATGCTCGGCCGCACGCTCCAGCGGCAGAACCGGCACGAGGAGGCGGAGGCACACCTGCGGATCGCCTCCGCGCTCGCGGGTGACTTCGAGCAGCGCTGACCGGTACGTACCTGACGGTGCCCGGCTCCACATGGAGCCGGGCACCTGCGCGTGGGAGGGTCCGCTACTGCGCCGGCGTCCCCGCTCCGTACGTCCGCCGTCCCCGCCGGTACGCGATCTCGCCCAGCAGGATGTCGACGGCCAGGAAGGCCGCCAGCGGGATGCCGAACAGGGGCAGGAAGTAGCCGAGTACGGCGATCCCCGCCAGCAGCGGTACCAGGATCTGTGGCGGCACCTGCTGCCAGGCGCCGCGTGGGGTCGGGCGGCCGAAGGCGGTGCCGCGGCCGCGCTGCCACCACATGCGGTAGCCCCACACGATCAGCAGGATCAGACAGAGCGCGAGCAGCATCAGGGCGATCTGGTTGGCCAGGCCGAACAGGGTGCCGGTGTGCAGGTCGATGCCCCACCGGGTGAGCTTCGCGAGCACCGGGTAGTCGGCGAACCGCACCACGTCCATGACCGCGCCGCCGGCCGGGTCGATCGCGACGGAGTCCTGCTTCTCGGGCCAGCTGCGCTGCACCTGCTTGACGACGTACGCCGACTTCGCGTCCGCCGGGGGCACGATCTCGACCGGGTCACCCAGGCCCTCGGACCGGGCCGCGGCCAGGACCTTGTCCAGGCCCACTCCGTGCGCGGCGTCTGCGGTCTGCCCGGCGGCGGAGCCGTGGCCGGCGTGTTCACCGCCCGCCGACGCCGACACCGACGGGGTGGCCTGACCCAGCGAGGTCCGCAACTCGTCGATGTTGGCCCCGGCGTAGGCCGACCAGGTCAGACCGGTCGCCGAGAGGAAGAAGAACCCGGCCGCCGCCCACACGCCGATGCCGCCGTGCAGTCCGAGGGTGCGGCGCCGCCCGTCCGTCCCCCGCACCTTGCGCAGGGCACGGCGGCGGGAGAACCACAGCACGAGTCCGCCGGCCGAGATCACCCACAGCCAGCTGGCCGCCAGTTCGCTGTACAGCCGGCCTGATTCACCGAGGTGCAGGTCCCGGTGGAACTCGTCGATCCAGGTGCGCAGCGGCAGCGCGCCGGTCGAGCCGTACTGTTCGAGTGAGCCGCGCACCTGCGCGGTGTACGGGTCGACGAACACGGCGAGCGTGTGTCCATCGTCGACGCCCGGGACACCGGACAGCAGCACCCTGGTCGTGGCGTCCGCCTCGGGTGAGGGGCGTACGGCCGAGATCGTGCCCTCGGGGTGGGCCTTGCGGGCGGCGGCCACCTGCTCGCTGACCGGCAGCTTCCGCTCGCCCGCGGGGACGGTCAGTTCGTGGTCGTACACGATCTTCTCGGCCTGGAAGGAGGCGGCGTACAGCAGGCCGGTGACGGCGGCGACGAGGAGGAACGGCGCCACCAGCACCCCGGCGTAGAAGTGCAGGCGGAGGATCAGCGGACGCAGCGGGGCCCAGCTGTTCTTCGACGGCGCCGGGGTGGCGGGTTGCGGGGCCTCGTCCGTGGTGGTCGAGGGAGCGGTGGTCATCGGCGGGCTTCTCCGGGGGGACGTCATCTTGGCCGTCGCAGTGCGGTCGTCGGCCGTTGCGGTGCAGTAGTCGGGGCGGCGGGGCGTCCAGTTCCCGAAGGAGGAGTGTGACGTGTGTCACGTGATGGGACTGGGTGCCGTGTCATCCTGACGCGATGGGAACTCCGAGCGATCGCGCACCCCTGGCCGAGCGGGTCGAGGAACTCCTGGCCGGCGGCGGCCCGTTGACCATCGTGGCGGCCGGCGATCCGGTGCTGCGGCGCGGCACCGAGCCGTACGACGGTCAGCTGGGGCCCGCGCTGCTGGCCCGGTTCGTCGAGGCCCTGCGGATCACCATGCGCGCGGCGCCGGGGGTGGGCCTGGCGGCGCCGCAGGTCGGTGTGGAGCTGAGGATCGCGGTGGTCGAGGACCCGGCGCCGGTGCCGGAGGGGGTGCGGCTGGCGCGCGGGCGGGTGCCGCAGCCGTTCCGGGTGCTGGTCAATCCCGCCTACGAGCCCGTCGGCGGCGCGCGGGCCGCGTTCTTCGAGGGCTGTCTGAGCGTGCCGGGCTGGCAGGCGGTGGTGGCGCGGCCCGCCGAGGTGCGGCTGACCGGGCAGGACGAGCACGGGCACGCGCTGGACGAGGTGTTCACGGGCTGGCCCGCGCGGATCGTGCAGCACGAGACGGACCATCTCGACGGGGTCCTGTATCTGGACCGGGCCGAGTCGCGGTCGCTGTCGTCCAACCGGGCCGTGACGGAGCGCTGGGCGCAGCCGACGCCGGAGGAGGCGGCGCGGGCGCTCGGCTTCGAGCTGCCGTAACACCGGCCGCCGCAGAAATTCGGAGGCGCCCGGCAGGGGCCTCCGTTACCGTGGCGGCCATGTCTGCGCCCCGAATTTCCTAGCCGAGGACCCACTCCCACGCCACCCGTGTGTCCTCTTGCTCGTTCGGAGCGTTTTCTCATGATCACCGTTCGTGACATCGACGTGCGCGCAGGCGCGCGTCTGCTGCTGTCCGGCGTCTCCTTCCACGTCTCCCCCGGCGACCGCATCGGCCTGGTCGGCCGCAACGGCGCGGGAAAGACGACCCTGTTGCACACCCTGGCGGGCACCCTGCGGCCCGCCGCCGGGACCGTCGCCCGCACCGGTGACGTCGGCCATCTCCCGCAGGACTCGCGCGCGGCCGACCAGTCGGTCACCGTCATCGACCGGATCCTGTCCGCACGCGGCCTGGACCTCGCCGTACGGGCGCTGCGTCGCGCCGAGGCCGCGATGGCCGCCGGGACGGATCGGTCGATGAACGCCTATGTGCGGGCCGAGGCCGAGTTCCAGGCGCGCGGCGGATACGCGGCCGAGGCGGAGGCCGCCCGGGTCGCCGCCGGGGTCGGACTGTCCGCCGGGCTGATGGACCGGTCGCTGAGCGCCCTGTCGGGCGGTCAGCGACGGCGCGTCGAGCTGGCCCGCATCCTGTTCGCCGGACACGGCACGCTGCTGCTGGACGAACCGACGAACCATCTGGACGCGGACTCGGTCGCCTGGCTGCGCGGGTTCCTCACGAGCCACCAGGGCGGGCTCGTGATGATCAGCCACGACACGTCCCTGCTGGCCGGCACCGTGAACCGGGTCTTCCACCTGGACCCGGGGCGTGCCGCGCTCGACGTGCACAACACCGGCTGGGACGAGTATCTGGCCCAGCGGGACGCCGACGAGCGGCGACGGGCCCGCGAGCGGGCGAACGCCGAGCGCAAGGCGGCGGCGTTGCACGCCCAGGCCGACAAGATGCGCGCCCGGGTGGCGACCGCGGTGGCCGCGCGGAACATGGCCCGCCGCGCCGACCGGATGCTCGCGGACCTCGAACCGGCCCGGCGCGCCGAGAAGACGGCCAGGATCCGGCTGCCCGAGCCGGCGCCCTGTGGCCGGATCCCGCTCGGCGCCGTCAGTCTGGCCAGGTCGTACGGCGGTCAGCACGTCCTGCGGGGCGTCGATCTCGCAGTCGACCGGGGCAGCCGCCTGGTGGTGCTCGGGCCCAACGGCGCCGGAAAGACGACCCTGTTGCGGACCTTGGCCGGGCAGGACACGCCGGACGGCGGCCGGGTGGTCCACGGGTACGGGCTGCGGCTCGGCTACTTCGCCCAGGAACACGACACGCTGGACCCGGAACTGACGGTGCGTGAGCATCTGGCAGGTGCCGCCCCGCGCCTCGCCGACGGCGAAGTCCGCCAGGTCCTGGGCTCGTTCCTGTTCTCCGGCGACGACGCCGGCAAGCGCGTCGGTGTCCTCTCCGGCGGCGAGAAGACCCGGCTCGCCCTGGCGGGCCTGGTGCACTCGGGCGCGAACGTGCTGCTCCTCGACGAGCCCACCAACAACCTCGACCCGGCCTCCCGTGCCGAGATCCTGGCCGCGGTGGGCACGTACCCGGGCGCGATCGTCATGGTCACGCACGACGAGGGCGCCGTCGACGCGCTGCGGCCGGACCGGGTGCTGCTGCTGCCGGAGGCGGAGGAGGACCTGTGGAGCGAGGAGTACCTGGAGCTGGTGGTGCCCGCGCACGCGTGATCTCGTCGTGGTGCCCGCGCACGCGTAACCTCGCCGATCCCGGTCGGTCACCGGCTGCCCGAGCCGGTCCCGCGCCCGGCGGGACCGCCCCGGGGGCCGCACGATCCGGAGGTCAGGCGTCCCGGTACGCCTCCAGCAGCCGCAGCCACACCTCGCTGATCGTCGGGTACGAGGGAACCGCGTGCCACAGGCGGCCGACCGGGACCTGGCCGGCGACGGCGATCGTGGCGGAGTGGATGAGCTCGCCGACGCCGGGGCCGACGAGGGTCACGCCGCGCAGGATCTCGTCCTCCAGGTCGACGACCATGCGGGCGCGGCCCTTGTAGCCGTCGGCGTACAGGCCCGCGCCCGCGACGGTGGACAGGTCCACGTCGACTGCCTTCACGCGATGTCCTGCCTGCTCGGCCTCGGCGAGTGACAGGCCGACGGCCGCCGCCTCCGGGTCGGTGAAGACGACCTGGGGGACGGCGGCGTGGTCAGCGGTCGCGGCGTGCGCGCCCCACGGCTGCGCGAGGAGGGTCTCTCCGGTGGCCCGCGCCGCGATGGCGGCGCCCGCGATGCGGGCCTGGTACTTGCCCTGGTGGGTGAGGAGGGCGCGCTGGTTGACGTCGCCGACCGCGTACAGCCAGTCGTGGCCGTTGACGCGGAGGCTGTCGTCGACGTCGAGCCAGGAGCCGGGGGCCAGGCCGATCGTCTCCAGGCCGAGGTCGTCGGTGCGCGGCGCGCGGCCGGTCGCGAAGAGGATCTCGTCGGCCTCGATGCGGTCGCCGCTGTCCGTGACGGCCACGACGCTGCCGTTCTCGCGGGTCACGGATTCCACCGACGTGCCGGTGCGGACGTCCGCGCCGGCCTCGGTGAGCGCCTCGGCGACGAGTTCTCCGGCGAAGGGCTCCATCCGGGCGAGCAGGCCCTTGCCGCGGACCAGCATGGTGACCTTCGAGCCGAGGGCCTGCCAGACGGTGGCCATCTCGGTGGCGACGACGCCGCCCCCGACCACGATCAGGCGGCCGGGCACTTTCTTGGCGCTGGTGGCCTCCCGGCTGGTCCACGGCCGGACCTCGTCCAGTCCGGGCAGCCCGGGAAGGGCGGCGCGGCTGCCGGTGCAGACGGCGACGGCGTGCCGGGCGGTCAGGACGCGTTCACCGCCGTCCGGGCCGGTGACCGTCACCGCGCGCGGGCCGGTGAGGCGGCCGTGGCCGCGGTACAGGTCGGCGCCGATGCTGTCGAGCCATCCGACCTGTCCGTCGTCCTTCCAGTCGGAGGTGTAGTAGTCCCGGTGGGCGAGGACCGCGGAGGCGTCGAGGGGGCCCTGCACCGACTGGCTCAGGCCCGGCACGCGGCGGGCGTCCGCGCGGGCGATGACCGGCCGCAGCAGGGCCTTGCTGGGCATGCACGCCCAGTACGAGCATTCGCCGCCGACCAGTTCGCTCTCCACGACCGCAGTGGTCAGGCCGGCCGCGCGGGTACGGTCGGCGACGTTCTCCCCCACGGGCCCGGCCCCGAGCACCACGACGTCGTACGCGTTGGTTTCCGTTTCCGTCATGGGGTCAGTCTGGTGGGTGGTGTGCGCGCTGGCCACACGGGTAGGGGCGCGGAATACGTGCCAGGTCGGCCGTGTTGTGCCGACGGCTTGACCCACACCAGGAAGAGGGATTTACGCCATGAGCAGCACCGTGGAGCTCACCAAAGAGAACTTCGACCAGACGGTCACGGACAACGAGTTCGTCCTGATCGACTTCTGGGCGTCCTGGTGCGGGCCGTGCAAGCAGTTCGCCCCGGTGTACGAGAAGGCGGCGGAGGAGAACCCGGACCTCGTGTTCGGCAAGGTGGACACCGAGGCGCAGCCGGAGCTGGCCGCGGCCTTCGGTATCCAGTCGATTCCCACGCTGATGATCGTCCGTGACCAGGTCGCCGTCTTCGCCCAGCCGGGCGCCCTGCCCGAGGCTGCCCTGACGGACGTCATCGGGCAGGCCCGGAACCTCGACATGGACGAGGTCCGCGAGGCGATCGCCGAGCAGCAGGCCCAGGAGGGCCAGCAGGCGGGCTAGAACGGATACGGAGCCACGTCTCCGCGCACCGTCGTCCAGCGCAGTTCGGTGAAGGCTTCCAGGTTGGCCTCGCCGCCGAAGCGGGCGCCGGTGCCGGAGGCGGCCACTCCGCCGAAGGGCGCCACGGCCTCGTCGTTGACGGTCTGGTCGTTGATGTGGACGATGCCCGTCGGTATGCGCTCGGCGAGGTCCAGGCCTCGGGCCGTGTCGCGGGTGACGATGCCCAGGGAGAGTCCGTAGGGACTCTGCGCGGCCAGGGCCGCCGCCTCGTCGGCGGTGCTGAAGGAGCGTACGGGCGCGACGGGGCCGAAGACCTCCTCCGCGTACGCGGGGGTGTGGTCGTCGACGTGGGCGAGGACCGTGGGCCGGTAGAAGAGCCGGTCGTGGGTGCCGCCCGCGGCGAGCTTGGCGCCCGCGGCCTTGCTGGACTCGACCAGGCCGCTGATCTTGGCCAGTTGGCCCGAGTCGATGATCGGGCCGAGGTGGACCTGTTCGCGGTACGGGTCGCCGACGGCGAGTGAGTCCGCCTTGGCGGCGAGCCGCTCGACGTACTCGTCGTACAGGGACGCGTGCACGAGGTGGCGTCCGGTCGTCATGCAGATCTGGCCCTGGTGGAAGAACGAGCCCCAGGCGGCGGTGGAGATCACCGCGTCGAGGTCGGCGTCGGGCAGCACGATCATGGCCGAGTTGCCGCCCAGTTCCAGGTGGGCCCGCTTGAGGTGGCGGCCGGCGGCCTCGCCCACGGCCCGCCCGGCGGGGGTGGAGCCGGTGAAGGAGATGACCGGCACGCGCGGGTCGGCGACCAGGGCCTGTCCGGCGTCCGGGCCGCCGGGAAGCACGTGCAGCAGGTCCTGCGGCAGGCCCGCGGCGGCGAAGACCGCGGCGAGGGACAACCCTCCGCACACGGCGGTGCGCGGATCGGGCTTCAGGACGACCGCGTTGCCGAGGGCCAGGGCCGGTGCGACGGAGCGGATGGACAGGATCAGCGGGGCGTTGAACGGGGAGATCACGCCCACCACACCGGCCGGGACGCGGCGCGTGTACGACAGGCGCGGCGCCTCGCTGGGCAGGACCTGGCCGGCCGGGCGTGAGGCGAGCGCGGCGGCCTCGTAGCATTCCTGGGCGGCGACGTGCAGTTCGAAGTCGGCCTTGCCGGGGACGGAGCCGGATTCGCGGACGAGCCACTCGCGCAGTTCGGCGGCGTGTGCCGTGAACAGGTCGCCGGCCCTGCGGAGCACGGCGGCCCGGGCGAAGTGCGGGGTGCGGGCCCACTCGAGTTGGGCGGCGGCGGCCCTGCCGGCTGCGGCCCCGACGTCCTCGGGGCTGGCGAGGGCCAGGGCGCCGAGGGCTTGGCCGGTGGCGGGTTCGGTGACGGTGTACCCGGGCCCGGTCAGGGTCTGGGGCTGCCAGGTCCTGGTGTCGAGCAACGGCATGACGGCTCTCCGATCGATCGGTCACCGGCTGCCGGGGTGGTCGGAACTCCCGTGGATGCGCGGCCGGTTCGGCGGTCACATGACGGGACGCGCCGACCGGGCCGCAAGCCGTTCCTGCCGCGGCCCGCGTTCGTACGCGTCCCCATTTGGTTGAGCGTGCAACATCTTAGTCATGTCGCAGGACGACGATCGCGGCCGACCGCCCTCCGCATCGGCCACGCCATCCGGACAACCGCCACGGAGGCGGGTCAGCTCGACTCGCGGTGCAGCACCGTGGCACCCAGCACCTTGTGCGTCTCGGGTTCGGTCCCGGGCTTGCGCACGGCGCGGTCGACCAGTTCAGCGAGGTCACGGCCGGAAGGCAGTTCCAGGCGGACGGTGCTGAGCCGCGGCCGCAGCAGCCGCCCGAGCGTCAGATCGTCTGCGCCGATCACGGCCGTCTCCTCGGGTATGCGGATGCCCTCGTCCTGGAGGGCCCGCAGCAGCAGCATCGCGTACTCGTCGTTGTAGGTGAACACGGCGTCCAGGCCGAGGCTCCGCCAGCGGGCGGCGAGGCGCGCGGCGGCCTCCTCCTCGTACGGGAGGGGCAGTTCGGTCACGGTGGCGTCGGTGCCCCGCAGGGACTGACGCACCCCGTCGAGCCGGGGCGCGGAGAACGCCTCCAGGCCAGGTTCCCGCGGAACGACGACGCCGATGCGGCGCCTGCCGCGGTCGTAGAGGTGAGAGCCCGCGCTGTGGCCGACCACGTCGTGATCCATGAGCAGGGCGTGTGCGCCCTCGATGATCTCGGGGCCGAGGGTGACCACGGCCCGCGCCCCCGAACGCTTGAGCACCGCCACTCCGCGCGGGCCGAGCCCGGAACCGGGCACGAGCACGGCCACGGGCCGCAACTCGGCCCAGGCGCGGGCTGCTTCGTCGCCGTGCGGACCGCCGGTGCCGTACTGCACGACCGTGTAGTCCAGGCTGCCGAGCGCACCCTGGAGGTCACTGAGGAACCGGCTGTAGAGCGGGCCGACGGGGAAGGTCGGCGCGGGGATCAGGACCATACGGCTGTGCCCGGCGCGCAGGCTGCGGGCCGCCGCATGCGGGACGTACCCGAGTTCCTTCGCGGCCTCGTGGACCCGGCGGCGCGTGGGCTCGCTGATCCGTACGGCGCTGGTGTTGTTGAGGACGTAGGAGACGGTCGCGCGCGAGACGCCGGCCAGGCGGGCCACGTCGGCGCTCGTGGGCACGGAGCGCGACGGCACGGGGGACGGGGGCGCGGGCGTTTCAGGTATCTGCACCATGACGTACGGCATCTTGGCAGAAGCCCCAATGCGCCTTTCAGGCGGGGGAGTTGTGAGGAAGCCGTGAGCGGTCACGGAGATCCGCAGGGGGCCTCAGGGGGCGGGGGCCGTGCCCGTCACCCGGTTCACGAGGTCGACCCAGGCGCCCTCCAGTCGGGCCAGGGGTATCCCGCACTGCCTGGTCAGATGGTGGATCAGGGCCGGGTCGAGCTGACCCATCAGGGTGTGGGAGATCAGTTCGCAGTCCGCTTCCGGGACGACCTGCCGCAGCAGCATGGCCACGTGGTGGTGGCGCACCCGGCGGGGCGGGACGGTGAAGCGACGGCCGGCGTCCGGCTCGGCTGCCAGTTGCAGTTCCAGTTCGTCGGTGGAGCGGCGCAGCATCGCACAGCCGAACGCCCGCAGCCGCTCCACGGGGGGCGCTCCCGGTCCGAGCGGCGGCGGCCCGGCGAGGAACGCGGCCTGGAACTTCTTCTCGGAGTGATCGAGCAGCGCCGTCAGCAGACCGGTGCGGTCGCCGAACCTGCGGAAGACCGTGCCCTTGCCCACACAGGCCTCGGCGGCCACCGCCTCCATCGTGACGGCGTCCGCACCCCGCTCCGCAACCAGCCGCGCGGCGGCTTCCAGCAGCCGGGCCCGGTTGCGCGCGGCGTCGGCCCGCAGGCACGGCTCGTCGGGCTCCAGTGCGGTCCCGAGCTGAAGCAGCTCGGGGTGGTCGACGGACTCCTGGGGCGTCGGGAAGGGCGGCGGGACAGCGGACATGAAGCCAGCGTAAAGCATCGGGAACGAAAGTGGACCGCAGTCCGCTTAGGATGGTAGAACATTAAGCGGACCCCGGTCCGGATCGTGACGACAGTGTTTCGGAGTCGTTCCTCACTACGTGGGAGTCAGCATGTCTGTTCGTATCCTCGCGCTCGTCGGCAGCCTTCGCGCCGGTTCGCACAACCGCCAGCTCGCCGAGGCCGCCGTCAAGCTCGCCCCCGAGGGTGCCGAGGTGGAGCTGTTCGAGGGGCTGGCCGAGATCCCCTTCTACAACGAGGACATCGACGTGGAGGGCAGCGTTCCGGCCGCCGCCGCGCGGCTGCGTGAAGCCGCCTCCGCCGCCGACGGTCTGATCCTGTTCACGCCCGAGTACAACGGCACCATCCCGGCCGTCCTGAAGAACGCCATCGACTGGCTGTCCCGCCCGTTCGGCGCCGGCGCCATCGGCGGCAAGCCGGTCGCCGTGGTCGGCACCGCGTTCGGCCAGTACGGCGGTGTCTGGGCGCACGACGAGACCCGCAAGTCCGTGGGCGTGGCCGGCGGCAAGGTGCTGGAGGACGTCAAGCTGTCCATCCCCGGCTCGATGACCCGCTTCGCCGAGACGCACCCGGCCGACGACGCCGAGGTCGCCGCGCAGCTGGCCGAGGTCATCGCCCGTCTGCACGGCCACGCCACGGAGCCGTCCGCTGCCTGACCCGCTCGCGCGCGGTGCCGCGGAGGGGCCGAGGCCGTCGCCGGCCGCGGCCCCTCCGGCATGTCGTCGGGGAAGCCCCCGCTCAGACCGGCTGCGGCAGCTGCCCGGCCACCCGCTCGTCCCGGTGGATCGGGGTGTCCGATCCAGTGAGCGGCCGACCCGTGCCGCCGTGCCTCGCGGCGATGATCTCCGCCGCGATGGACAGGGCGGTCTCCTCGGGCGTACGGGCGCCCAGGTCGAGGCCGATGGGCGACCTGAGCCGGGCCAGCTCGCGCTCGCTCACGCCGGCTTCCCGCAGTCGCCGGTTGCGGTCCTCGTGCGTGCGTCGGGAGCCCATGGCGCCGACATAGGCGACCGGCAGTCGCAGGGCTTCGGTCAGCAGGGGGATGTCGAACTTGGCATCGTGGGTGAGCACGCACAGCACCGTGCGCCCGTCGGTGTCCGTGCTCGCGAGGTAGCGGTGGGGCCAGTCGACGACGATCTCGTCGGCCTCGGGGAAGCGGACCCGGGTGGCGAAGACGGGGCGGGCGTCGCACACCGTGACGTGGTAGCCGAGGAACTTGCCCGCCCGCACGAGGGCGGCGGCGAAGTCGATGGCGCCGAAGACGATCATGCGGGGCAGCGGGACGGCCGACTCGACGAGCACGGTGAGCCCGCCCGGGCAGTGCGAGCCGTCCTCGGAGACCTCGACCGTGCCGGTGCGGCCGCCGGCGAGCAGGGCGCTGGCCTGGGCGATCGCCGTGCGGTCCAGGTCGGGGTGGCCGCCGAGGCCGCCCTCGTGCGTGCCGTCGGGGCGTACGAGCACCGCCCGGCCGAGGAGGCCGGGCGGACCGTGGACCACCCGGGCGAGCGCCACCGGCTCGCCGTGGGCGGCGGCTGACAGAGCGGCCGACAGCGCGGCGGCCTGAGCAGTCCGGTCGGCACCGCACCGGGTGATCATGATGTCGATGGTTCCACCGCAGGTCAGGCCGACCGCGAAGGCGTCCTCGTCGCTGTAGCCGAACCGCTCGACACGCGCCTCGCCGTCCTGGAGCGCCTGGAGGCACAGGTCGTACACCGCGCCCTCCACGCACCCGCCGGAGACCGAGCCGATGGCCGTGCCGTCGGCGGAGACGGCCAGGGCGGCGCCGGGAGGGCGCGGGGCGCTGCCGCCGACGGCGACAACCGTGGCGACGGCGAAGTCCCGGCCCTCCTCGATCCACTCGTGCAGGTGCCCGGCGAGGTCAAGCATCGCCGCCCGCCATCAGGACACGGTCGGGCCGGATGGGCAGGTGGCGGTGGCGGACGCCGGTGGCGTGCCAGACGGCGTTGGCGACCGCTGCGGCGGCGCCCACGATGCCGATCTCGCCGATGCCCTTGAGACCGACCGGGTCGTCCGGGTCGGGGTCGTCGACCCAGTCGGCCTCGATGTGCGGGATGTCGGCGTGCGCGGCGACGTGGTAGCCCGCGAGGTCGGCGCCGTAGAGACCGCCCGTGGCCCGGTCCCGGACGGCTTCCTCGTGCAAGGCCATCGAGATGCCCCAGATCATGCCGCCGACGAGCTGGTTGCGGGCGGTGAGCGGGTTGACGATCCGGCCGGCCGCGAAGATGCCCAGCATGCGCCGCACCCGGACCTCGCCGGTGGCCGGGTCGACGGCGACCTCGGCGAACTGCGCGCCGAAGGAGTGCCGTTCCTTCTGGGCGAGGGCACCGATGGCCTCGGCCGTGTTCGACCGTACGGTGATGCCCTCCGGCGGAATGTCGGCGCCCGGCGCGAGGCTCTGCCGCAGCTCCTCGGCGGCGGCCGTGACGGCCCAGGCCCAGGAGCGGGTGCCCGTCGAGCCGCCGGCGATCATCGCCGGACCCAGGTCGCTGTCCCCGATGCGCACCCGAACGCTATCCGTCGGCACGCCCAGCGCGTCGGCGGCGACCAGGGTGAGCGCGGTCCGGGCGCCGGTGCCGATGTCCGCGGCGTTGATCCCCACCGTGAAGGTGCCGTCCGCCTCCGCGGTGACGGCCGCCGTGGAAGGCATGGCTCCCGCGGGGAAGGAGGCGGCGGCGGTGCCGGTGCCGAGCAGCCAGCGGCCGTCGCGGCGCACGCCGGGCCGCGGGTCCCTGTCGGCCCAGCCGAACCTGCGGGCGCCTTCCCGGAAGCAGGCGATCAGGTTGCGGCTGCTGAACGGCAGCCCGGACACCGGGCCGACCGCTGGCTCGTTGCGCAGGCGCAGTTCGATCGGGTCGATGCCGCACCGCTCGGCGAGCTCGTCGAGCGCCGACTCCAGCGCGAACGAGCCGGGCGCCTCCCCGGGGGCACGCATCCAGGTCGGGGTCGGCACGTCGAGCCGCACCACCCGGCTGGCCGTGTGATGCGCGTCGGCGTCGTACATGGCCCGGCTCGCGGCGGCGCTCGGCTCCACGAACTCGTGCACGGACGAGGTCATGTTCAGGGACTGGTGCTCCAGTGCACGCAGCCGCCCGTCCGCGTCGGCGCCGAGCCTGACCCGCTGGGCCGTGGGGCTGCGGTAGCCGGCGAGCGAGAACATCTGCCGGCGGGTCATGACGACCCTGACCGGGCGTTGCAGGACGGTGGCGGCCATCACGGCGGCCACCTGGTGCGCACGGGTGGCCTTGCTGCCGAAGCCGCCGCCGACGTGCTCGGAGCGCACCCGCACGGAGGCCGGGTCGAGGGAGAACAGGTTGGCGAGCTCGCCGGCGACCCAGGTGGTGCCCTGGTTGGAGTCGACGACCTCGAGCCGGCCGCCTTCCCACAGGGCCGTCGCGGCGTGCGGCTCCATCGGGTTGTGGTGTTCCTCCGGAGTGGTGTACTCCGCGTCCACCACCACGACGGAGGAGGCGAGTTGGGCCTCCAGGTCGCCCTTCTCCATCACGCCCGGCGCATGGCCGTCGACCGGATACGCCTCGGTCTGCCGCTCGGCGGAGAACGCGACGTCGTGCGGTTCCTGGTCGTACGTCACGACGAGGGCCTCGGCGGCCTCCCTGGCCTGCTCGGACGTCTCGGCGACGACCAGCGCCACCGGCCAGCCCATGTGGATCACCCGGTCGTGCTGGAAGAGGGCGACGCTCGGGTCCGGCGGGACGCCCAGCAGGCCGATGTAGTCGCTGTCGACGCGCGGCGCGTTGTGATGGTGGAGCACGGTGAGCACGCCGGGCATCCGGAGCACGGCCTCGGTGTCGAGGGCGCGGATGCGTCCGCGGGCGACGGTGGACAGGACCAGCCAGCCGTGGGCGAGTTCGGCGAAGGGGATCTCGGCGGCGTAGCGGGCCGCTCCGGTGACCTTGTCGCGGCCTTCCACGCGGGTGTGCGCGGTGCCGACGGAGCCCTTGGCGGCGGTGGTCATCGGGTGGCCTCCTCGGCGAGTTCACTCAGCACGGCCACGACGAGGTTGCGCATAAGGGTCACCTTGTATCCGTTGTGGGGCAGCGGTTTCGCGTGGGCCAGTTCGGCGTCCGCGCCGGCCGCGAAGTTCCCGGCGTCGGCCGGTGCGCCGAGCAGGGCGCGTTCGGCCGCGCGGGCCCGCCAGGGGCGGGAGGCGACTGCTCCGAGGGCGAGGCGGACATCCCGTACGACACCGTCCTCGACGTCGAGCGCAGCGGCTATCGAACCGATGGCGAAGGCGTACGAGGCGCGTTCGCGCACCTTGCGGTAGCGGGAGTTGGCGGCGACCGGGGTGGGCGGCAGGGTGACGCCGGTGATCAGCGCGCCCGGCGGCAGTGCCGTCTCCAGGTGCGGGGTCTCCCCCACCGGCAGGTAGAAGTCGGCGAGCGGCAACTCCCCCGGCCCGTCCGCCGTTTCGTAGGACACGACGGCGTCGAACGCGGCAAGCGCCACGCCCATGTCGGAGGGGTGCGTGGCCACGCAGTGGTCGGAGGCACCCAGGATGGCGTGATTGTGGTGCTCACCGGTGATGGCGGGACAACCGCTGCCGGGGTTGCGTTTGTTGCAGGCGGAGGTGATGTCGGCGAAGTAGCCGCAGCGGGTGCGCTGGAGCAGGTTGCCGCCGACGGTGGCCATGTTGCGCAGCTGCCCGGAGGCGCCGGCCAGCACCGCCTGGGCCAACGCCGGGTAGCGACGCCGGACTTCGGGGTGCGCGGCGAGGTCGCTGTTGGTGACGGTCGCACCGATGCGCAGGCCGCCGTCGCCGGTCGGCTCGATGCGGTCCAGGGGCAGTTCACGGACGTCGACCAGCAGGGCGGGCCGCTCGACGCCGGTCTTCATCAGGTCGACGAGGTTGGTGCCGCCGCCCAGGAAACGGGCTTCGCCGTCGCCGTCGAGCAGCGCCACGGCGCCGGCGACGTCGTAGGCCCGCTGGTAGCCGAACTCCCTCATGCCGCCGCCCCCTTCGCCTCTGCGGCCCGGGCCACGGCCTGGACGATCGACACGTACGCGCCGCAGCGGCACAGGTTGCCGCTCATCCGCTCCCGGATCTCCTCCGGGGTCAGCGGTGGCGGTCCCGCCTCGGGCCGCATGTCGTCGGTGGCGGCGCTGGGCCAGCCCGCCGCGTGCTCCTCGATCAGGGCGATGGCCGAGCAGATCTGCCCCGGCGTGCAGTAACCGCACTGGAATCCGTCGAGGTCGAGGAACGCCTGCTGCACCGGGTGCAGTTGATCGCCTTCGGCCACGCCCTCGATGGTGGTGATCTCGCGTCCCTCGGCCGCCACCGCGAGCTGGAGACAGGACACGGCCCGGCGGCCGTCGACCAGGACCGTGCAGGCACCGCACTGGCCCTGGTCGCAGCCCTTCTTCGTGCCCGTCAGGTCGAGGCGCTCGCGCAGGGCGTCGAGCAGGGTGGTGCGGTGGTCGACGGTCAGCGTGTACTTCTCGCCGTTGACGGACAGGGTGAGGTCGCTGGACGTCGATGGTGGCATGGAAGCCTTCTTTCTCACGTCGCAAGGTCAGCAGGCAGGGGTCGTGGGTGGCGGGGCCGGTTCGTGGCGGTGCAGGATGCGGGGCAGGTCTGCCGCGGCGCGGCCGTCTCGGGCTGTCCGCACGGGCGTCCCGCCGATACGATGGAGCAAGCGGACAGTTGTCCGTTACCCGGAAACGTAACGGACAACTGTCCGCTTAACAAGGGCCGGGTTTCGGCCAAGGACCGCGAGGAGGGCGAGTGCCGGAGAAGGTGCCGCAGAAGAAGGACGCTCCTCTGCGCTCGGACGCGCAACGCAACCGCGAGCGCATCCTGGAAGTCGCGCTGGTGGAACTGACGCGTGCGGCGGACGCTCCGCTGAGTGCGATCGCCAAGAAGGCGGGCGTCGGGCAGGGGACCTTCTACCGCCACTTCCCCAGCCGTGAGGCGCTCGTCATGGAGATCTACCGGCACGAGATGCAGCAGGTTGCCGAGACCGCGGCACCGCTGCTGGAGAGCCGGGAACCCGACCAGGCCCTGCGCGAGTGGATGGACCGTTGCGCGCGGTTCGCCATGACGAAGGCCGGCCTGGCCGACGCGCTCCGCCAGGCCACCAGCGCGTGTGGGCCGAAGCCGGCCCACACCCCGCTGACCGAGGCGGCCGAACTCCTCCTCCGCGCCAACGAGAAGGCCGGCACCATCCGCCCGGGAATCACCGCGGACGACCTCTTCCTCAGCATCGGCGGCCTCTGGACGATCGACCCCCACACCGACTGGCAACCACGCGCCAACCGCCTGCTGGACCTCGTCATGGACGCGCTGCGGGTGGGGGCGCCCGGGCGGTGAAGGGGCGGGGGCCCGGGGGGGCGGCCGGTGGACGCGCTGGTAGGAGCGGCGTCCCGGCTGTGAACGGCCGGCGCTTCACGGGGCGGACTGGCGCACCTGGCCGGACCGTTGCCGTCTGCGGCTGCGTGGGAGCTGTTCGCGCAGCCCCTGCGCCCCTGTGGTACTCAGCTCACCCGGCGGATGCGGCCCGGGTCGGGGGCGACGGGACGAGGCAGTGGGCGGCCGGGGCTTCAGGCGACGGCCGTGAGGGCCAGTGCCCGTAGTTCCCGGAGGGCCGCCGCTACCGCCGGGCGGGCATGGCCGCCGCCGCGGGTGCAGGTCAGGAGCTTGCGGTGGGGGTTGCCTTCGCAGCGGATGCGGGCGATCGGGAGATGCGGGGTCAGATGGGCGAGGCGCGGGATGAGGGCGACGCCGAGCCGGTGGGCGACGAGGTGGGCGGCGACGTTCCAGTCGAGGGCGTGATGGACGACGTCGGGGGTGAAACCGGCCGCTCCGCAGGCGGACAGGACGTGCGGGCGGCAGGCGCTCTCCTCCACCGGCGCGATCCACGGCTCGTGTGCCGCCTCCGCGAGATCGACCCGGGCCCGTCCGGCCAGCCGGTGCCCGTCGGGGACGACCAGGTCGAACGGGTCGTCGAGCAACGGCTGCTGGTCGAACCGCGCGTCGCTCAGCGGCGGGTTGTGCGGGGTGGACTCGACGATCGCCAGGTCGATGTCACCCTCGAAGAGGAGGTCGAAGCTCTCCGGGACGCCCGCCTCGGTGATCCGTACGGACAGCCGCGGGTGCCGCTCCCCCAGCCGGGCCGCCATCGGCGCCAGCAGCACCGAGATGGCCACGGGGAAGCCCGTCACACGCAGCACCCCGGACGGCGCCCCGTGGTCCGCCCGCAGATCGAGTTCCGCCTGGTCCCAGCGGGCCTGGATGGCGTCGGCGTGGGCGAGCAGACTCTCGGCGGCCGGAGTGAGGCGGACCCCGCGTCCCTGCGGCTCCAGCAGGTCGACGCCCAGGTCACGGGCGAGCTGCCGGATCTGCTGGGAGGCGGCGGACGGGGTGAAGTGCAGGGCTCGGGCGGCCGCGGTGACCGTGCCGTAGTGGGCGACCGCCCTCAGGACGTGCAGCCTGCGCAGGTCAATCATGTAGTTCACACTTCACAATGACGTACAGAAAGTCAACCTGGACGTGTACGGAGACTTCGACGCACCCTGGCTGTGTCGCGACGGTCAACCAGCCACGAGGTACGAGGAGTCAGAGACATGATCAGCACCACCGGCACCGTCTGCCCGCACTGCGGCTGGCCGGACGGAGGCGAGCCGTTCCAGGTGCTGTCCCGGCACGCCACCGCGACGGGCCGCACAGAGTGGACGCGCTGCGGATGCGGCTCGCTCCAGGTCCGGGTCGTCGACAGCGGCGGCATGCGCGTCGTCTCGCGCAGCAGGCCGGCATCCGGGTCCGCTCCGGCTCGGTCGGGCAGGGCGAGCCGCTGAGTGCTCTGGCCCTGCCGTGCTGTGCCAGCTGCTCCCCGCCTCGGGCTGTTCACGGCGAGCGCCGCGCCGGGGCTGATGCCGCTGGTCGTCGCCAGTGCCCTGGTGGGGGGACGACGTTGGTGGTACCGCTCGCCGGGCCGCTGGCGGCCTGGCCTGGTGCCGCAGTGGCGGCGCGGTGCCACCTGCGGCATCCTGCTGAGCGGCTCCCTCGCGGGCATGCTGCTGTCACGCACCGTCGGCGGCGCGCTCGGCGACTGGCTGCGCCGGCGGGCACCGTACGTCCTGGCCGCCGTGCTGTCCCTGGCGGTGGCCGCCCTGTCGGCGCGCCTGCTTCCGCTGACGTCCCCTCCCTCCTCCCAGGGCCACGTCGCGCTCCTGGCCGAGCCGCTGCGGCTGCTGCGCACGGAACCCATCGGGACGCCACCCGCCATACGGCGGGCAGGTTCCGCCGCTCGGCGGCGTCCACGGCCCGGGCGGCGGGACCGACGATGGCCGCACGAGCCGCCGCGACCTCGCATGAGGAGACGTCATGACACATGTTCCGCCCCCGTTCGACCCGGAACTCGCCGGAGCCCTGGAGCTGATCAAGGACATGATCAGCCCAGGGCTCACCCTGGACGAGATCGCCGAGGTGCGCCAGGGCCCGGACATCAACTGGCGCTGGTGATGCGGCACCTGGCCCGGCCGTAACCGTCGCACGTCCGTCACGTCCGCCCGTGGGCCGCGTGATCCGGATCGTGTCCGGGGGCCCGTGCCGCCGCCGTCCGGCTGGGAGAGACTGTCCGGGCGCCGTCCGGTACGAGGTTCAGGAGCATGAGGCATGAGCGTGCAGCGGTATCCCCTGGCCGGGGTCACGGTGGTCAGCCTGGAGCAGGCCGTGGCCGCGCCCTACGCCACCCGGCAGCTCGCCGACCTCGGCGCCCGCGTGATCAAGGTGGAGCGGCCGGGCGGCGGTGACTTCGCCCGCCGGTACGACACGACCGTGCACGGCCACTCCAGCTATTTCGTGTGGCTCAACCGGTCCAAGGAGTCCCTCACGCTGGACCTCAAGGATCCACGGGGCCGCGAGATCCTGCACGAACTCCTCGACAGAGCCGACGTGTTCGTACAGAACCTCGCACCGGGCGCCGCCGGCCGGCTCGGCCTGGACGCCGCCACCGTCACCAGCCGCCGCCCCGGTCTGATCCCGTGCACGATATCCGGCTGGGGCACGACCGGCCCCTGGGCCGACCGCAAGGCGTACGACCTGCTCGTGCAGTGCCAGACCGGGCTGGTCTCCCTCACGGGAACCCCCGAGGGGACCGCCCGGACCGGGATCTCCGTCGCCGACATCGCCGCCGGGATGTACGCCTACAGCGGCGTCCTCACGGCCCTGTACACCCGCGCCGTCACCGGCGAGGCCCACCCGGTGGAGGTGTCCCTGTTCGAGGCGCTGGCGGAGTGGATGGGCCAGCCCGCCTACTACACCCGGCACGGCGGCACCCAGCCCCCGCGCCTCGGCACCCAGCACGCCACCATCGCGCCGTACGGGACGTACGAGGCCGCCGACGGCAAGGAGGTGCTGTTCTCCATTCAGAACGAGCGGGAGTGGGCGGCCCTGTGCACCGGGTTCCTCGGCCGGCCGGAGTTGGTCGGCGATCCGCGCTTCGCCACCGCCTCCGACCGCGTCGCACACCGCGAGGAGCTCAACACGATCGTCGCAGCCCGCTTCGCCGGCTCCGGTTCGGAGGAGATCCTCAAGGACCTGGAGGCCATCGGCATCGCCTGCGCCGGGGTCAACGACGTCGCCGCGTTCCTGGACCACCCGGTGCTGGCCGCCCGCGGCCGCTGGACCGAGGTCGCGGTGCCGGGCGCCACGGTGGAAGCCCTGCTCCCGCCGGCCGACCTCGCGGGCCTGCCCGCCCGTATGGACCCCGTACCGGCGGTCGGTGAGCACACCGGGTCGATCCTCGCCGAGCTGGGCCGCACCGACGAGCAGGTGGCGGCCCTGCGCGCGGACGGCGTCGTCTGACGCCCCAAACCATCTGACGCCCCAACCTGGAGAACCTACCGGGACCCGGCCGCGCGCCGCCCCTTCTCCTCGGCCTCCTCGGCCTCCTGCTTCTTCGAAGCCCGCAGGCTCGTGATCGTGGTGACGGCCAGGACCAGCACGATGAAGGTCAGCGAGAAGGGGATGCTGATCTCGGGCACGTGGACGCCCGACTCGTGCAGGGCGTGCAGCACCAGCTTCACGCCGATGAAGCCCAGGATGATCGACAGGCCGTAGGAGAGGTGGACCAGCTTCTTCAGCAGGCCGCCGATGAGGAAGTACAGCTGGCGCAGGCCCATCAGGGCGAAGGCGTTCGCGGTGAACACGATGTACGGGTCCTGCGTCAGCCCGTAGATCGCCGGGATGGAGTCGAGGGCGAACAGCACGTCCGTGGAGCCGATCGCGAGCATCACGACCAGCATCGGGGTCATGATCCGCTTGCCGTTCTCGGTGATGAACAGCTTGGTGCCGTGGTAGCGGTCGGCCACGCCGAAGCGCTGCTCCGCCATCTTCAGCAGCTTGTTCTCCTGGTACTCCTCCTCGTGGTCCTCCTTGCGGGCGTCCTGGATCAGCTTCCAGGCGGTCCAGATGAGGAAGGCGCCGAAGATGTAGAACACCCAGGAGAAGGCGGTGATGATCGCCGCGCCGGCCGCGATGAAGCCGGCCCGCAGCACCAGGGCCATCAGGACGCCGACCATCAGCACCCGCTGCTGGTACTGCGAGGGCACCGCGAACTTCCCCATGATCAGGACGAACACGAAGAGGTTGTCGACGCTCAGCGACTTCTCTGTGATGTACCCGGCGAAGAACTCGCCCGTGGGCCCGCTCCCACCGAAGTACCACAGCCCCAGCCCGAACAGCACGGCCAGGACGATCCACACCACCGTCCACGTCCCGGCTTCCTTGACGGACACGTCGTGAGGCTTGCGGCCGACGAAGAAGTCGACGGCGACGAGCAGACACAGAGCTGCCACGGTCAGCAGCCACACGGATAGCGAGACGTTCACTGGTGCTCCTGTTACAGGTGTGGGGATGGCACATCGTTGTCCGTCGTGGCTGATTTCCGCCACACCTGGCAGGTGAACAATTGGTCACAGCTGCGCGTGCAGGGCCTCCAGGACGTCCTGGTCCGTCAGCTGGTCGAAGTTCTCGTACCAGAGGCCCACGGCCATGAACGCGGCCGGCTGGTACAAGCAGATCACCTCGTCGGCCTCGGCGCGCATCAGCTCGGCCGCCTCCGGGGAGCACACCGGCGCGGCCAGCACCACCCGTTCGGGCGCCTGACGGCGGACGAATCGCAGCGCGGCCCGGGCCGTGGAACCGGTCGCCAGGCCGTCGTCGACCACGATCACGGTGCGTCCGCGCAGGTCGGGTGCGGGGCGGCCCTGCCGGTACAGCGCCTCGCGGCGACGCAGTTCCGCGCGCTCGCGCTCGATGACGGGCGCGAGCGCGGCCTCACGGAGGCCCAGGTGGCGCATGGCGTCCTCATCGAGGAGCGGCACCTCGTCCCCGGCCATCGCGCCGACGCCGAGCTCCTCCTGGAAGGGCGCCCCGATCTTCCGTACGACGAGCACGTCGAGCGGGGCGTCCAGCGCCTCGGCGACCTCCCGCGCCACGGCGACCCCGCCGCGGGGCAGGGCGAGGACGAGGGGATCGGGCAGCGCCCCCTCGCGCTGCCGGGTACGCAATATTTCGGCCAGTTCCCCGCCGGCCTGCCGACGATCACGGAACCGCATGACGGTCACCTCTGCTTCCCGCACGGAGAGGGCCCTCGGCCGTTCCGGCTCCCGCGTACCCAGCGCCCACCGGACAATGCACACCTCGACTACCGGACAATGCGCACCTTCCGGACCTCCGTCACACTCGGAACGCGGGGTGTTTCCGGCCCTGCGGCACAGGCAACCCGGGACCGTGCGCACGGCACGAACCGTACGTACGGCACGGTCCTTTCCGCACGACCGGCACACCAGGCCTCTGAGCAGACTCCGACGCGACGGGAGCACCCGGATGACCACTGCCCCTTCTCATCCGCAGCCCGCCCGGTCGGGCCCGCGCATCGGCGTGCTGGGTTCGTACGGCGGCTTCAACATCGGCGACGAGTCGATCCTGACCTGTGTCCTGCGCTGTCTGCGCAGCCAGCGGCCGGAGGCCCGGCTGGTCGTCTTCAGCCGGAACGCCGAGCACACCCGGGTCCATCACCCGTCCGCCGACGAGGTGGTGGACTGGGAGGGCGTCAGCCGCAGCCACGTCCTGGACGCGCTGGCCTCGCTGGACGTGCTGGTCCTGGGCGGCGGCGGGCTCCTCTTCGACGGTGAGGCGCGCCGCTATCTGCGCCTGGTCCGGGCCGCCCAGGAGCGCGGCATCCGCACCTTCGCCTACGCCATCGGTGCCGGCCCGCTGCGCGAGCCCGACGACCGGGAGGCCGTGCGCACGGTGCTGGCGGACATGGACGACGTCGTGGTGCGGGACGAGGAGTCCAAGCTGGTGCTGGAGGAGGTCGGTGTCGAACGCGACGTCGTCGTCACCGCCGATCCGGCGCTGCTGCTGGAGCCTGAGCCGTTCACCGACGAGATGATGCGCCACGAGGGCGTGCCTACCGACTCGCGTCTGGTGGGGATGTCGGTGCGGGAACCGGGCCGGGCGGCCGAGAAGCTGGACGAGGGCGACTACCACGCACTGCTCGCCGACGTCGCCGACTTCCTCGTCCGCCGGCTGGACGCGCACGTGGTGTTCCTGCCGATGGAGCGGCACGACGTGCGGCACGCGCACGCCGTGCTGTCCCACATGACCGCTCCCGACAAGGGGCGGATCCTGCACGGCTCGTACAGCCCGGGGCAGGTCCTCGGCTTCATGCGCCATCTGGACCTGGCGGTCGGCATGCGCCTGCACTTCGTGATCTTCGCGGCGCTCTCCGGGCTGCCGGTGCTGCCACTGCCCTACTCCGGCAAGGTCTTCGACTTCGCTCGCCGGATGGGGGCTCCGGCCCTGGTGGGTGTGGCGCGGGAGCAGGCCGGGCTGCTGCTGGCGGAGGTGGACCGCCTCTGGGACGAGTACCCGGAGCGCCGGGAGGAGCTGCACTCCCGCGTCCGGGAACTGTCCACGCAGGCCCTGGAGACCTGCGCCCGCTGCGGAGTGCTGCTGGACGAGGTCGACGGCGGCACCAAGGCGGCCATCGACACCGCTCCCCTCATGGACACCCAGGCAGAACCACCGCATCCGCCCACTGCCGAACCCCGTCCGCTGGGCGTGTGACGCCGACGCCGAGGCCCCGCCCGCGGGAGGACACCGATGCCGATCCTGCAAGAACCGCGCGAGCCGCGCACGGTCACCCTGCCCGAACGGCCCGCCCAGCACGGCGGCCGTACGCAGGTCCTGGTGGTCGGCGGCGGCCCGGCCGGGTTCGCCGCCGCGATCGCGGCGGCCGACGCCGGGGCCGAGGTCGTCCTGGTGGAGCGCTACGGATTCCTCGGCGGCAACGCGACCGCGGCCCTGGTCATGCCGCTGATGTCGTTCCACAACGAGCACAAGCAGGCCACGTTCACCGAGTCCGGGGACGAAGCCCGGCTGCTGCCCACCGACCACGGCGAGGGCGAGCCGGTCGTCCAGGGCGTGCTGTGGCAGCTGCTGGACCGGCTCATGGGACGCGGCGGCTGCCTGAAGCCCTCTCCCAGGACCGGATACACGGTTCCCTTCGATCCGGAGCTCTTCAAGCTGGTCCTGCTCGAGATGATGGACGAGGCGGGTGTGCGGATGCTGTTCCACGCCTTCGCCTCCACCGCGCTGCGCCTCGACGACGGCTGGCGTGTGGTGTTCGAGACCAAGTCGGGGCCGGTGGTGATCGACGCCGACGTGGTCGTGGACGGCACGGGCGACGGCGACGTCGCGGCGGCCTGCGGGGCGCCGTACGAGATCGGCCGGCCGGAGGACGGGCTGGTGCAGCCGATGACGCTGATGTTCCGGGTCGCGGACTTCGCGCGGCCGGACTTCGCGGAGTACGTGCGGGAGCACCCCGACCAGTGGCGCGGGGTGCACGGTCTGTGGGACCTGGTCGAGGAGGCCCGGGCCGACGGTGATCTGCGGCTGCCGCGCGAGGACATCCTGTTCTTCGCGACGCCGCACCCGCGCGAGGTCAGCGTCAACAGCACCCGCGTGAACAGGGTGCTCGGCACCAGCGTGTGGGACCTGACCCGGGCCGAGTACACCGCCCGGCACCAGCTCGCGCAGATCGACCGCTTCCTGCGCACCCGCGTGCCCGGCTTCGAGGAGTCGTACGTGGTGCAGAGCGGCATCCACATCGGCGTCCGGGAGACCCGGCGCGTCGTCGGCGACTACCACCTCACCGGCCACGACATCCTGGCCGCCCGCCGCTTCCCGGATGTCGTCGCGCACGGCGCCTACCCGGTCGACATCCACAACCCGCGCGGCTCCGGAACGGTCCTGAAGCGGGTGCCCACGGGCAGCTTCTACGACATCCCGCTGCGCTGCCTCGTGCCGAAGGGCACGGAGCGGCTGCTGGTGGCGGGCCGCTGCATCTCGGGGACGCACGTGGCGCACTCGTCGTACCGGGTCATGCCGATCGCGATGGCGACCGGGCAGGCGGCCGGTGTGTGCGCCGCGCTGACCGTGCGTCACGGGCACGGGCCGCGGGGTGTGCCGTACCGGCTCGTGCAGCGGGAACTGCTGCGGCAGGGCGCCCGGTTGCGTATCGATCTGCCGGTGGCCGGCTGACACGGACCGCCGTCAGCCCGCCGCGGTCCTCAGCTGATCGTGGCACCACTGCCGGGCCACCTCGGTGACCTGGTCGAGCGCACCCGCCTCCTCGAACAGATGCGTGGCTCCGGGCACCACATGGATGGTGTGCGGGACGTGCAGCCGTCGGGCCGCTTCCTCGTTGAGCCGCAGCACCTGCTGGTCCCTGGCGCCCACGATCAGCAGTACCGGAGCCCGGACGGCGTCCAGGGCGTCGCCCGCGAGGTCGGGCCGCCCGCCGCGCGAGACGACCGCCGACACCCGGTCGGGGCGTTCGGCGGCGGCGGCCAGGGCGGCGCCCGCGCCGGTGCTGGCGCCGAACAGTACGACGGGCAGGCGCTGAGTGCCGGGCGACTGCGCCAGCCAGTCGATGGCGGCCACCAGCCGGCGGCCCAGCAGGGGGATGTCGAAGCGGAGTTCGGCGGTGCGGACGTCCTGCCGTTCCTCTTCCTCGGTGAGCAGGTCGATCAGCAGGGTGCCGAGTCCGGCGGTGCGCAGGCCGGCGGCCACCTCGCGGTTGCGGGGGCTGTGCCGGGAGCTGCCGCTGCCGTGCGCGAACAGCACGACCGCGCGGGCGGCCGACGGCACGGTCAGATCGCCGGTGAGCGCGGCGCCTTCGGCGGGCACGGTGACCGTCTGGGAGATCATCGGAGGCCTCCTCTCCCCCAGTTCCCGGATTTCCAGGGCCGTTCGCACCCCGGTTGCCGGCTCCTTCCGCCCGCCTACCCACACTGCGGCAGCTGTCCCGCCTCCGGCATGGCGCGATCTGTGGGATGCGTGTCGTTGACGCCATACGGGGGGTCGTAGGAGCGTGGAGACGTGACCGATCGCCGTATCGTCTTCGTCGTCTTCGACGGCTTCCAGCCGCTCGACCTCACCGGCCCGCACGAGGTGTTCCACAGCGCGGGCGATGACTACGCCTGCGAGGTCGTGGCGCCCCGGGCGGGACCGGTCAGATCGGGCAGCGGGCTGCTCGTGCATGCCGGGCACGGCGTGGCGGACCTCGGCCCGGCCGGGATCGACACGCTCGTGGTGGTCGGCGGCCGGGGCGTCGACCGGGCCCGGCAGGACGAGGCGCTGGTCTCCTGGATCGCCGCCGCGGCGACCGGTGCCCGGCGCGTGGCCTCCGTGTGCAGCGGGGTGTTCCTGCTGGCGGCGGCGGGGCTGCTGGACGGGCGCCGGGTCACAACGCACTGGGCCCGCGAGGAGCAGCTGGCCCGGGAGCACCCCGAGGTTCTCGTGGACTGCGAGCCGATCTTCGTCCGGGACGGGCGGGTGTGGACGTCGGCCGGTGTGACGGCCGGCATGGATCTGGCGCTCGCCCTGGTGGAGGACGATCTGGGCCGGGAGGTCGCGCACGCGGTGGCCCGTCGGCTGGTGCTGTTCCTGCGCCGGCCGGGCGGCCAGTCGCAGTTCAGCGTGGCGCTGTGGTCGCGGCAGCCGGCGACGGACCCGGTACGGGCCGCCGTCACCGCGATCCACGCCGATCCGGGCGCCCGGCACGACATCGCCGGGCTCGCCGCGCACGCCGGGCTGAGCCCACGGCACCTCCAGCGCCGATTCACCGCCGAACTGGGCGTGCCGCCGGCCGCGTACGTGGAGCGGGTGCGTGTCGAGGCGGCCCAGCGCGCCCTCACCGAGGGCGACGAACCGGTCGAGGCCATCGCCCGCCGCTACGGCTTCGCCACCGCCGAGACCCTGCGCCGCACGTTCCACCGCCGGCTCGGTGTCGCGCCGTCGGAGTACCGCGCCCGCTTCCGCTCCACCGCGGAACCCGCCGGTGCGCACCACGTCTCGTAGAAACGCGCACCACGTCTCATAAAACGCTCACCCCGTCTCCTGGAAAGGGGAACCCGCATGACTACATACGGCCTGCTGGTCTTCGAGGACGCCGAGGAGCTCGACTTCGTGGGGCCCTGGGAGGTCTTCAACGTCTCCGCCCGACTCCGTGACGGCGCCGACACGGCCGTGCTCGTCGCCGAGCACCCCGGCCCGGTGCGCTGCAACAAGGGCCTGCGCGTCCTGCCCGACCACACCTTGGACAACCATCCGCCCCTGGACGTGCTGCACGTGCCGGGCGGCCTGGGCGCGCGCGAGGTCCAGCTGCACAACCCGGTGGTCACCGACTGGATCGGGAAGACTGCGGAGCGGGCCGCGTGGGTGCACGGCGTGTGCACCGGCACATTCCTGCTGCACGCCGCGGGTCCCGCACGCGGGCGGCGGGTGGCCACGCACTGGAGCCAGGAGGACACCCTGGAGGCCCGCGGTGACGTGACGGTCGTCCGGGATGTCCGCTACGTCGTGGACGGCAACCTGGTCACCAGCCAGGGCGTCTCGGCCGGCATCGACAGCGCGCTGTGGCTGGTCGGGCGACTGCACGGCCGTGACCACGCCAGGGCCGTGCGCCGCCACATCCAGTACGACCCGGCGCCGCCTTACCTCGCGGACGAGCCCGTCTGATCCATGAGCCGGGCCGGTCGCTGCATGGGGGCGCGAGCCTCGGGCAGTCGATGTTCATGGGCGGTGACAGGGGCGACGACGGGCAGGGACGGCAGACGGGCGAGTGCGGGCACCGGGCTGTGCCGCATCCGGAGCACATCCGGATCGAGGCGTGGGCAACGTGCCGGGAGCACTGTCTGGCTGAGGCCGTCCTGGCGATGGTGGAGTGCTTCGCGGACGTCTCCGGAGTGCGTCCGACCGCCATGGACCGGGTGCGGCTGGCCGAGGCCAGCGACGACGACCTGCTCGCCTCGCTGCTGGACGAGATCATCTTCCGGCTGGAGGAGTACGGCCAGGTACCCGTGGACGTGGAGGCGGACGAGGCCGACGGCGGCCTGGACGTGCGGCTGGCGGTCACCGGCCTAGCGGACGTGGAGATCACCGGGGCGGTTCCGACGGCCGTCGTGTGGAACGAGATGCGGATCGGGCCGGATCCGTACGGATGGTCGTGCGCGGTGACGGTCGCCGCGTGACCCCGCCGGCCGAGGTGTGCCTACCGTGGAGGTGTGGGCGGCGGCGTCGTGACGCTGTTCCTGTGCGGTGACGTGATGCTCGGGCGCGGCGTCGACCAGATTCTGGCGCACCCCGGTGATCCGGCACTGCGGGAGGCGTACGTCGAGGACGCTCGGTCCTACGTCCGGCTGGCGGAGTCGGCGCACGGCCCGGTGCCGGCGCCCGTCGATCCGTCCTGGCCGTGGGGCGAGGCGCTGCGGGTACTGGACGAGGCCGGCCCGGATGCCCGGATCGTGAACCTGGAGACGTCGGTGACGTGCGGCGACACGTTCACCCCGGACAAGGAGATCCACTACCGGATGCACCCGGCCAACCTGCCCGCCCTGGCCGTGGCCCGGCCCGACGTGACCGTCCTCGCCAACAACCACGTCCTGGACTTCGGCCGCCCGGGACTGCTGGAGACCCTGGACGTGCTGGCCCGGGCGGGCCTGCGGACAGCGGGTGCGGGACGTGACGCCGAGCAGGCGTACGCACCCGCCACGGTCCCCCTCCCCGGCGGCCGCCGACTGCTGGTCCTCGCCCTCGGGGCGCGCTCCAGCGGCGTCCCGCCCGGCTGGGCGGCGACGGCGGACCTGCCCGGTGTGGCTTACGTGCCCGAACTCTCGCCCACCGCGGCCGACTCCGTGCTGCGGCACGTGAGGCGAGTCCGACGGGCCGGTGACGTGATCGTCGTATCCGTGCACTGGGGCACGAACTGGGGGTTCCGTGTGCCCCGGGAGCAGGTCCGTTTCGCGCACGCCCTGGTGGACGGCGGGGTCGACGTCGTACACGGCCACTCCTCACACCACCCCCGCCCGGTGGAGGTGTACCGGGACCGGCTGATCCTGTACGGCTGCGGCGACTTCGTCGACGACTACGAGGGCATCACCGGCTACGAGGAGTACCGCGACGACCTGCGGCTGGCGTTCCTCGCCTCGGTCGAGGCGGACAGCGGCCGGCTGGCGGGACTGCGCATCGTGCCGCTGCGGGCGCGCCGGATGCGACTGGAGCCCGCGTCCCGGGCGGACCGCGCATGGCTGCGGACGACGCTCGACCGGATCAGCGGCGGGGTGGGGGTGACGCTGGAGCCGGACGGCTCGCTGGCGCTGACGCGCGCATGAACCGGTGACGGCTCGGTCGGCGGTCAGGCAGCGCCACATGAGCCGGGAGACCAGTCAGGCAGCGCCACATGAGCCGGGAATTCAGCCCGCCCAGGACACCAGCCGTGCCCTGTTGTCAGGCGCCCGCAGCCGGGCGAGGGACTCCTTCTCCAGTTGGCGTACCCGCTCCCGGGTCAGGCCGACGCGACGGGCGACCTCGTCGCGGGTGCGGGTGTGGCCGTCGTGCAGGCCGTAGCGGAGGCTGAGGATCATGGCCTCGCGGGGCGCGAGCGTGCCGACGGCCTCGCGCAGTTCCTCGGCGAGGGCCTGGTACTCGGCCACCTCCGGGGCCTGGAGCACCTCGGTGTCGGGTATGAGGTCGCCGACCACGGTCTCGCCGGTCTCGTCCACGGGCGTGTCGAGGCTGACGGCCTGCCGGCCGACGCGGCGCAGCCAGCCGATCCTGTCGGCGGCGAGGCCGCTCTCCCGGGCCACCTCCTCGACGCTCGGTTCGCGTTCCAGGTCGAGTTGCAGACGCCGTTCGATCTTGGCCACCTTCTGGAGCTGCTCGACGACGTGCATCGGCAGCCGCACGGTGCGCGCGTGCGCGGCCAGGCCCCGCTCGATCGCCTGGCGTATCCACCAGGTCGCGTATGTGGAGAACTTGAAGCCCTTGGTGTGGTCGAACTTCTCCACGGCCCGGATCAGCCCCAGATTGCCCTCCTGGATGACGTCCAGCAGGGGCAGCCCGCGGTGGGCGTGCCGTTTGGCCATCGACACGACGAGCCGGAGGTTGGCCCGGACCATGTGATCCTTGGCGGCCTGCCCGTCCCGGGCGGCTTCCTCCAGCTGCCCGCGCCGCTCCGGCGCGAGATCGAGTTCACCGGCGTCGGCCCGTTCCAGTTCCTCCAGCGCCCGCACGCCGGCCTGCATCCGCCGCGCCAGCCGGACCTCGTCCTCCGCCGTGAGCAGCGGTGTCGCCGCGATCTGCGTGAGGTACTGGCCCAGGAGGTCGGGTTCCTCGTCGGGCTCGGGGATGCGGTTGCGCAGCCGTGCGGTGCGAGCGGGGGCGCGGCGGTCCTCCCGGGGCTGTGCCGCGGAGTCCTCTGCCAGGGGAGACATCCTCGTGATCCTCCGTCCCCTACCTCTTTCTCCGGCTCGCTACCTCTTTCCGGCTCGTTCCGGAGCGCCTTCCGGTTCATTCCGGAGCGCCTTTCCCGGCTCGTTCCGGACGGCTCACGGGTACCCGACGCGATCGGTCCCGAACCGCATGCCCGGGTCCCGCGGGGGTACTCCGGGGCACATGACCGGCATCGAACTGCGCAGCGACGCGTTCAACGACCACTCCTTCATCACGCGCCGGTACGCGTACGAGGGACCGAACGTCTCTCCGCCGCTGACCTGGAGCGGCGTACCGGACGACGCGGCCGAACTGGTCCTGCTCTGCGAGGATCCCGACGCCCCGTCGGGCACCTTCGCGCACTGGGTCGTGGTCGGCATCGACCCGCACAGCGACGGCGTCGAGGCCGGGCACTGCCCGCCGGGCGGCACGGAACTCGTGAACGGCTACGGGCAGCACGGCTGGGGCGGTCCGCATCCCCCGCCCGGGGACGACGCACACCACTACTTCTTCCGGCTCTACGCCCTGTCCGAACCGTGCGTCCTGCCCGACGCGCCCCGCGCGGACCAGGTGCACGAGGAGGTCGAGAAGCGCCGCATCGCGGACGGCACGCTGGTGGGGCTCTACCAGCGCTGAGCGCGCTTACCGAGATGAGACGGCTCAGGGGTGGGACCGCCCGTGCCTCCGTGTGTCACAACGGTTTGTTGTGGCTCGGGTGACGGACGGTTGTTTGCCCGGGCGTCCCGGTTCCCGCTTGGATGGCTGCCGGTCAACACCGGGTTGTCCGCGGGAGCTGGGAGTGTGCGCCGGGTATGGCGGGCAGGCGGTCGCTGGGGCGGCAGTTCGGGTGGCTGTGGGGCGCGTACGCGGTCAGCACGGCCGGCACCTGGCTCGCGTTCGACGCCTTCGCGCTGATCGCGGTCCTGGTGCTGGACGCCGGACCGACGCAGGTGTCGCTGCTGGCGGCGGTGGGACCGGCGGTCGGCGCGGCCGTGTCGGTGCCGCTCGGGCCGTGGGTGGAGGTCCGCCGCAAACGGCCGGTGATGATCGTGACGGACCTGGTCCGGTGCGCGGTACTGCTGAGCATCCCCGTGGCGTTCGCCCTGGGCCGGCTGAGCTTCGGCCAGCTGCTGCTGGTGTCGGTGGCCGTCGCGGCGTCCGACATCACCTTCAACGCGGCGGCCGGGGCGTTCCTGAAGGGGCTGGTGCCACGGCGGGACCTGCTCGTCGCGAACGGGCGGTTCGAGGCGACGACCTGGACGGCCAGCATGGTCGGGCCGCCGCTGGGCGGGGCCGCGATCGGGCTGTTCGGTCCGGTGACGACCGTGGTGGCCGACGCGGTGAGCTATCTGCTCTCGGCGTTCGGCCTCCGGGCGATCGGCGGTGAGGAGAAACGCCCGGTGCGGCCCGCGTCCGGCACAGCCCGACCCCGGGCGGGCGACCTGCTCGACGGCTGGCGCTACATCCTGGCCGACCCGGCGCTGCGCCCGCTCTTCTTCCACACGGTCCTCGCCAACTCCCTGATCTTGGCGGCCTCTCCACCGCTCATGGTCCTGATGGTCGACGATCTGCGCTTCGCTCCCTGGCAGTACGCGCTCGCCTTCGCGGTGCCCTGCACGGGGGGTCTGCTCGGCTCGCGCCTGGCACCACGGCTCGTCGCGCGGTTGGGTCGGCACCGGGTCATGCTCACGGCGGGGGTGCTGCGGGCGTGCTGGTCGCTCGGGCTGGCCTTCGTCGGCCCCGGTGCGGCCGGGCTGGCGCTGGTCATGGTGGTCGAGTTCGGGCTGATCACCTGCTGCGCCGTGTTCAACCCGGTGTTCGCCACGTACCGCCTCGAACGGACCCCCGCGGACCGGGTCGTCCGCACCCTGTCCGCCTGGTCGGCCACCGGCAAGGCCACCACAGCGGCCGTGACCGCCCTGTGGGGCCTGCTGGCCCACCTGACCAGCCCCCGTACGGCCATCGCGCTCGCCGGCGTCTTCCTCCTCTTCACCCCTGTCCTGCTCCCTCGCCGCGACCACACGCCGGACACCGGCCCCGAGCCGGCTCCCGTGGCGCTGAAGGACGACGCCTGAACGGCCCACTCGCGCGGGAGAGGTGGGCCGGGGACGGGAACGGCGTCGCCCCCGTCCCCGGCCCGGGCCGGCTCAGACGGCCCCGGGCACGTCCTCCGTGACGCCGTTCAGCGGCGAGGACGGGTCCGTACCGTACGGACGGGTGATGATCTCCAGGCCGTGGCCCGCCGGGTCGAGGAAGTACACGCCCCGGCCGCCGTCGTTGCGGTTGATCTTGCGCGGGTGGTTGCCGTGCGGGTCGGCCTGGATGGGGATCCGGGCCGCGACGAGCCGGGCGAGAGCCTCGTCGAACTCGTCCTCGGAGACGAGGAACGCGTAGTGCTGCATGGGGATGTCGGCGTCGATGGTGAGGAAGTCCAGCGTGACGCCGTTGGCGGTCGTCACCGGCAGAAACACCCCGGCCGGTGCCCCGACCTCCAGACCCAGGATCTCCGCGAGGAAACGGGCGGACTTCTCGCGGTCACGGGACAGGACGATGGTGTGATTGAACTCGACTGACACTGTTGAATGCCTCCACGGGCATCTCCGCGGCACCTCCATGCCTCACCCGGCCGGTGACCGACACGCGATGCCGCGCGGTGGATGCTAGGCAGAGGTGGTTGTGGTCGTCGAGCGGTTTTCGGCCGTATCGCGCCGCCCACGCCCAGCGGGGCCAAGTACCCTCGCCCGTAACCCCGTTGTTCCGGACGTCCCTGACAATTGTCAGGGACCGCGTCGCCCCTGCTCTCCCTACAGTTCTGAGCGCCGGCCACACCTCAGGGCGAGCTCGACATGTCCACTCGCATCATCGCCAGGGCCGCGCTCGTCGGCACCCGGGCGCTCGCACTGCTCGGCCCGCTCACCGCGAGGACCGCAGCCGCCGCCGGCGAGGCGGGCACCGCCCGCATCATGGCCGCGCCGTACGCGGTCGTACCGTACGAGACCGTCAACCTTCGCTACAGGCCGGGCACTTCCTACGGAATCCTCGCCACCGTTCCGGCGGGCCAGCCGCTCGACGCCTACTGCTGGACCCGCGGCGAGCGCATCACCGACAACGGCTACTCCAACGACGTCTGGGTGAAGCTCCTCGACGGCTACGTCAGCGCCGTGTACCTCAAGGGCAACGCGTACGGCGACCTGCCCGCCTCGGCGCGCTGCTGACCCGGATCGTGACCACTTCCGGCCACACCGTCCTCACCATCGTCCCACGGGGGACAGACACATGAAGCGAATGATCAGCCGTACCGCCATGGGCCTCGTCGTGACCGCGCTCGCCGTCGGCGGTCTCGCCACCACGGCCCAGGCGGCCCCGGCCGTCGCAGGCGGCGGCGACCCGACTCTCACCGACGTCTACATCTGGGCCACCGACGTCAACCTGCGCCAGGAGCCCACCACCAACTCCGCGCGGCTCGAGGCCCGTTCGCAGTGGTGGGCGGACGCCATCTGCCAGAAGCAGGGCCAGACCGTGCACGACCCGGCCGTCGGCACGAACAACTGGTGGACCGCCGTCATGGAGCTCTCGGGCAGCGACGTCGCCTGGGTGAACAACCTGTACATCCGGGGCGGCCAGAAGATCGCCGGCGTCCCGGACTGCTGACGTACCGTCCCCTCCACACGCCTGCGGCGGGCCACCGGGAGATCGGTGGCCCGCCGCGGGCTCGTCGCCGGTCAGCAGTAACCGGCTGACTCCTTCTTGTCGTCCTGCTTGGGATGGTGCGCGAAGGGGGCGGACCGGACCCCCGGCCCCCCCCTGTGGCGTGCGGCTCAGTACCAGCCGGTCTCGGTCAGGTCGTGGCCGTCGCACGAGAGCAGGGCACGCGAGACGCGTCCGTTGAGGTTGTTGCCCATCCGCGTGTAGGCGTAGGTGATGCCGGGGTCGACGCTCTCGGAGACCCAGCCGTCGACGCGGCCCACGCCGTTGTCGGAACGCTGGAGTACGGCGACGCAGCCGGGCCGGGAGTTCTCGATCCGGGCGAAGGAGCCGCACTTGTCGGAGTAGAAGTACTTCAGGGCCATGTCTTCGGCGTACTTGGTGGCCCCGATCTGCCGGAACGTGCCCGCGCAGTAGGGGGTGGTGAGGTACTGCCCCTCGTTCCCGTAGGCCCCGTAGTCGCCGCCCGAGTGCGGCGCGGCCTGGGCGGAGGTCGGGAGGAGCGCCATCACCGCGGCGGCGCCCCCGGCGGCCTGCAGTGTCCTGAGCGGTCGGCGGCTCATGAGCCCTCTTCGTGTGTCGGCGGGTGTTCCGGTCGAGACCGTACGGGCGTCACCCCACCTGCGACACCTGACACTTATCAGGGTCGAACACCCCAGGTCACCTCGCTTCGAGGGAGCCCTGACATTCGTCAGGACCGGCCGCACCGCGCGGGCTCCTAGGGTGTCGGCGCGGGACCAAGGCTCCGCCGGACTGTGGGACCGGGCACCGGGCCCCCGGCGACCAGGAAGGACAACCATGCGCATACTCCTGCGCGGCGCAGCGGCGCTCGCGACCGTCGTCACGGTCGCTTCGCTGCCGGGCGGCGCGGCGGCACTCCCCCGGCCGGGGACGACCGTTCAGGCCGCTCAGAGCGCTCAGATCCCGGACGGCGTCACCGCTGGCGTCGCGGTCTTCGACCGCCGCACCGGCACGTTCACCGAACAGGTCGACGAGAGCGCGCGGTTCCGTTCCGCCTCGGTCGTCAAACTGCTGCTGACCCTGGACTTCCTGTGGAACCGCGGGCCCGGCTACACGATCCCCGAGGCCGACCGGGCGCGGCTGGAGCCGCTGCTGCGCAGCAGCGACGACAAGGCCGCGAACCACTACTGGTCGGAGTACGGCGGCTCGGCGATCATCGACCGGATGAGCACCCGGCTCGGTCTGCGCGACACCGCGCCACCGCCCGCCGGGTACGAGGGCTACTGGGGCTACACCGCCCTCTCGGCCCGGGACACCGTGGCGATCTACCGTTACATCCTGGACAAGGCGCCCGCCCCCGTCCGCGACTTCGTCATGGACAACCTGCGCCGCTCCACGCGCTGCGCCTCGGACCGCTTCGACCAGCACTTCGGCATCGCGGGCTCGTTCGACCGCCCCTGGGCGGTGAAGCAGGGCTGGTCCGGGGAGTACGCGAAGGGGACGTGCGGCGCCTCGTCAACGGCGGCCGAGGCGGAACCGGCCGCCGCTCCCGCCGCCCAGGCCGCCGCTGACGTGGACCTCACCCGCCCGGCACTGCACACCACAGGCACGGTGGGCGCGGACGACCGCACGATCGTGGCCGTACTGACGCTGCATCCGGGCGGCACGTCGTACGGGAAGGCGTACACCGACCTCGGCCGGCTGACCCGCTCGCTGAACGTGCCGGGCGGGGTGCGGCCGGCGGGGACCTGGTTCGGCACCTGGGGCGAGTTCGTCAACGTACGGAAGGGCCCGGCCACGAGTGACGCCCGGGTCACGCAACTCCCTGCCGGAGTCGAGGTGCTGGTGGGCTGCCAGACCCGGGGCCAGGTGGTCAGCGTGCCGCCCTACACCAACGAGTGGTGGGCCTATCTGCCCCAGTACGGCGGCTACATCTCCAACATCTACATCAGCTCGCCGGACAACCGGCTGCCGAACGTCCCGGAGTGCGGCTCGCCGCGGCCGTGACGGGAACGGGGGACGAGCGGTGGGCGGGGCCCTGACGGGTCCGGCCCACCGCTCGCGTACATCCGGAGGTCAGCGCTCGTACTCGGCGAGATAGTCCAGCACCTTGTCCACGTGCGGGCGTACCCGTGCGGGGACGCCGCCTTCCTCGATGATCGTGCGGTCGCTGGTGCGGTAGCCGGCCGCGACCAGCGCCGGCAGGTCCTTCTTCGGCAGTCCCTCCTGCTTGAAGCGCTGGTCGAGCCAGCACACGTACAGGCTCATGGTGGCGATCGCGTCCGGCGGCGACATGTGGTCCTTGTCGCCGTCGCCGTCCCCGTCCACCGCCCAGGCCCGGAACACCGACGGCGTCCACATGGCGATGCCGTACTCCTCGCTCTCCGGGCGGGCGGCGTCGGCGTCGAAGCCGCTCTCGGCTTTGAGCAGTGCCGCGAGCAGGGCGGGGGTGATCTCCTCGTCGGTGCAGCGGTGGGCGGCGCGGGCGATGACGGGGCGCAGCGCCTCGGGTACGTCGGAGTCCTCCGGGATCTCACCGGGCACCGGTCTCTGCGCGCCGGTGACGGCGGCGGAGCCCCCGCGGTCGCGGTCGTCGTCCTGCGTGTCGCCGCCTCCGCCGAGCAGTGCCACCCCGGCGAGTGCGGCGGCGGTCAGGACGACGAGCCCGGCCGCCACGGCCGGCAGCAGGCGTCGCCGACGGCGGCGCGGCCCGCCGGTGAAGTCCTCGACGCGGGCTGCGATGCCACGGGCCGTGTGCGGGAGCCGGGTGGTGTGGTCCGGCGCCAGGCAGTCGGCGATCAGCCGGCGCATGTCGTCGCCGAGGCCGGCGTCGAGCCGCAGGGGTGCGGTGCCGCGTGCGTACGCCTGGGCGGCGAGGGAGCGGGCCCGGGCCGTGGCGCCCGGGAAGGGATGGAGGCCGCCGGTGAGCACCTGGTGGGCGAGGACACCGAAGGCCCAGATGTCGGCGGTGGGCCGGACCTCGGCGCCCTGGGTGCCGGTGCGCTGGGACCACCACTCGGGCGGCAGGTGGTCGAGGGTGCCGAGCGGCGGCAGATGGGCGTGCGTGCCGTCGAGTTCGGCGGCCAGCCCGAAGTCCGCCAGCCACACCTGCCCGCCCGGGCCCAGCAGGACGTTGGCGGGTTTGAGGTCGCCGTGCACCCAGCCGGCGTCGTGCATGTGGGCGAGTCCGGCGGCGACTCCGCGCAGGACGCGGTCGGCGCCGTCGATCGGCCCGCCGGTGGCGGCGGCGTCCAGGACGTCCTTCAGGCTGGCCTCGGCGCGGTCCATGACCAGCGCTATGGCACCGTCCAGGGCGGGCAGGTCCGGTGCCTCGACGGTGCACACGGCGTGGGTCCGCACGAGGTGGGGGTGATCGGCCTCGGCGCTGAACCGGACCTCGCGCTCGACGAGTTCACCGAGCGCGGCACGCTGCCCGGGCCCCAGGGCACCGGTCGGGAGCACCTTCACGGCCGCGGGCGTGCCGTCGGCGACGGTACGGGCCTCGTAGACGGTCCCCCAGCCGCCGGAGCCGACGACCGCGCCCACCTCCCAGCCCTCGATCCGGAAACCCTCCGGGAGGCGGGGCGGCCCGGGTGTCTCCAGGTCGTCCGGGACGTCGGACCCCGTCATGCGCCTGCCTCCTGCGGCGTGAGGCGGCGGACACCGCGGGACGGCAGCAGGCCGAGGTGTTCTTCGCGCACCAGGCCGAAGCGCAGGGCGACGGAGGCGAGCCGGGAGCGCTTGGCTCCGGTGCGGCCGCCGTCGGCTCCGGTCGCGGTCTCCTCGCCGAGGTCCAGGCGCAGTTTGGCGAAGGCCAGGTAGTCGATGTGGTAGTTGACGGCGGAGCGGGTCAGGTCCCGGCAGGACTCCAGCGGCCGCAGCCGCTCCACGATCTGCCCGACCCCGGGCAGCGCCGTGTCGGAGGGGTCGCGCAACCGGGGTTCGCACAGGGCCACCAGCACGAGGAAGTACTTCGACGTCGGATCGAGGGCGAAGGGGTGGACGGTCTGTTCACCGCCGCACGGCGCGGACTGTTCGCCTAGGTAGGCGTGCTGGGGTGCGAACACCTTGAAGGTCGCGGTGGCGGACAGGGCGGGGATCACCACGCGCGAGAACTCGAACGGCACGGGCGCGCCGAGCCGCCCCGGGGCGACGGTCAGGTACTCGCCGGCTCCCTCCAGGTTCTCCACGACGTACGACACGCTGCGGCTGAAGTTGGACAGCCGCCAGTAGTCCCCGGCCGCTTCCAACTGCCCGGCCCGGCGTGAGACCCCGGGGTCGGTCAGCACGATGCGCACGCCCGCGCCGCCGGGCGTGCCCCGGCCGAAGTCGGCGATGTCCCCGGGCCCCAGATGGATCAGGTCCGGCCTGCCCGTCTCGTCCGCACCCCACTGTGTGGGTCCGGGCAACTGCACGATGATGGTTTCCACGCGGACTCCCCCGCTGATGACGCCCCCGGTTTGGTCGCGAGGATTCTACGGGCGGATTCCGCTTGCGCGGAGGCGGCGGGCCCACGTCAGCCGGCTGTTCGCGGACGCCGTGCGACGAACACGAACTCCCGGCCCGGCCGGTCGGGCGCGTCGCGCACGTCCTCCACCACGTAGCCCTGCGCCACGAGTTCCGCCTCGACCTCTTCGCGCTCGCGGAAGCGCAGAGTCGACTCCGACGTCAGCGCCTGCCCGTCCGAAGCGAACACGTAGGTCCACCGGAACGTCACCAGCGGCCCGCTCACGGAGAGCAGATCGACCCAGGACTCGACGACGCCGACACCGGGGACGTCCGTCACGGTGTGCGTGGCCTCGCGGTTCCACTCCTCCCAGGCGCGGCGGGCGGGAATCCGGGTCTCGAACACGAAACGGCCGCCGGGCCGCAACGCCGCACGGGCCCCTCGCAGGGTCCTCCGCCAGTCCTCCGGATCGACGACCTCCTGAGCGGCGTTGCCGGTCATCGTCGCGAGGTCGGCGGTCAGGGGCGGCAGGGTCGTCGCATCGCCGTGGATCCACCGCACCCGCTCGCCGCCCGGCTTGCCGCGGGCCACCTCCAGAGACGCCCCGGCGGGATCGACGGCGACAACGTCGACGCCGCGTTCCGCAAGCAGCAGCGCGAACACGCCCGTGCCGCAGCCGATGTCGAGCACCCGACGCGCCCCGAACTCCTCCGCCATGCGCAGGTACGGTTCGAGATCGGCGCGATCGGGGTCGAGCGGGTCGTACACCGCGGCGAGCCGCGGATGCCGGAAGCACTCGTCTGCCATGCGCCCGAAGGTACGAGGGCGGCCGCGGTGCGGCTACGGGTTTTCGGCCTCCGGTTTTCGGCGGAACGCCCTCGCGCGGCTCAGCCCAGGCAGACGACGAGCAGGCAGAGCTCCTTGGAGTCGGAGTCGGAGCCGGAGTTCGAGGGAGGCGGAGTGGTGCTCGCCGCGGGCGGGGGTGTCTCGGGGGACGCGGGCTGCGTGTCGGAGCCGGTGTCGGCTGCGGGCGGGTTCGTCTGCTCGGTCGACGTGGACTTGCCGGCGTTGCCGGTGACCGTGTCGACGGTGTTCGGGACGGTGGTCCTCGGCTGCGTCGTCTTCGGCAGCTCGCGGGGCGCGGCGGCCGCGTCCGTCCGGGGGTCCGCCGGGGTGCTGCGGGGAGCGGTGCTCCGGGGCTGCTGCTCGCGCCGCGAGGTGCGGTCGGTGTGCGGCGGAGTGGTGGGCGTGGGCGAGGACCGCGGGGTGTCGCGCCGGGTCGACGTCGGTTCGGTGTACGCCGGCGCCTGCCCCTCGGTGCCGCCCATGGTCGTGTCCTCGGGCGCCGAGGCCGACTGCACGCCGTGCGTCGAGTCGCCCTTCATGGCGGCGACGGTGAGACCGCCTCCGACGAGCGCGACGGCGGTCGCCACCACGGCCCGGCGCTGGTTCTTCTTCCAACGGGCCATCTGACGACGCCGCGCCGCGCGCCCCTGCTGCGGTGCCTGGTAGCCGTCGGACCCGGTGATGGCGGCGGCCTCGTGTCCGTCGGACGGGTCCGTGTCCGGGCTCTCGTGGCCGCCGGACGAGCCGGCCGGGGTCTCGTGGCCGCCGGACGAGCCGGTGTACGCGAGGGGGAGCTCACGCGTGCCGCCGCGGTTGGTGTCCCACACACTCCCGTCGTCCCACACGTTCCCGTCGCGCCATGCGCCGGAGGCGGCCGGGTACTCCCACGGGGCCGGGCCGGTACGGCCGTCGGTGGCGGAGGGGTCGATGTCCGGGGCGTAGGCGCCGCACCCCGGGCAGACCAAGGCGCCGTTGAGGTGCCTACGGCACGAGGAGCAGTAGTCCATGTGGTCTTCCCGATCTTGCTGTGCCGACGGCTTGCCGACCGCGGCCTGGTCACGTTCGTACGTGGGATCGAGCCGTAACGCTAACGAGACTTTGGAACGGGGATGTGCAGCATGTGTGACACCCCTGAGCAGATCCTCTGCATCTCACGTGTGCCATAAGCGACCCGTGAGTAAAGGTGACGGGGCGTGGGCATGCTCGGTCCCCTGCCGAGGCGGGGCCAGGAGCCGGCCTGCGTTCCTGCCGCGGACGGCCACCCTGCCCGCGGCAGGAGCGCGTCCGCCACCCGGTCCGTGGTGCGCCCGTCAGGTGCAGCGGATCGCCCGGCTGGGGCCGACCGCCGCCACGCCCCGCCGCGTGATCCACCACGTCAGTTCCTCGCGCCCGGCGCGCAACCGGCACAGCGTGAACTCGGGCCACCCGGCCCGGACCACGAACGGGAATCTCACACGCTCGCACCCCAACTCAT
This sequence comes from Streptomyces azureus, assembly GCF_001270025.1. NCBI lineage: Bacteria > Bacillati > Actinomycetota > Actinomycetes > Kitasatosporales > Streptomycetaceae > Streptomyces > Streptomyces azureus. The sequence goes on from NZ_DF968199.1 coordinate 64,649, forward strand.
CGAAATTTCCTGCGAACTGACGCACAACCCTTTGAATGCCCGGCGGGTCACACCATGCAGGAGCAACCACCTCGAAGAGTTGCAAGGGGGAAATATGAGATTCACCCGTTCCGTCCTGACCGCGTCGGCCTTGGCGGCGCTGACGGTGGGGACCACGACCGCCCTGGCGTCACCCGCCTCCGCCGCGCCCAACACCACACCGCAGAAGGTCTGCGGCAGCGCCTACAAGACGGTGAACTCGGCGGCCGTCGGTTCCCTGGGCACCGTCTACCTGACGTACAACGCCGCCAACGGGCAGAACTGCGTCACGACCATCCGCAACAACCCGGGTACGGCCGTGGACATGTCCGCGTGGATCTACGTCCCCGACACCGAGGAAAGCCACGAGGACGTCGGGCGCTTCTCGTCCTTCGCCGGACCGACCTACGTCTACGGCAAGGGCCACTGCGTCGACTGGGGCGGCAGCATCAAGAACGTGTACGTGCAGGTGTACGGCTCCAACTGCGGTGCCCTGAAGGAACACCGGGTCACGTTCACCCGCTGACGGGCCCCTCCTCTGAACCGCCTTGAAACACCCCCTGCCGGGCCATCACGATCCCGCCGCTGTCGCGCGGAAGCCGTGGTGGCCCGGTGCCCGTTCTCGGGCGCACCGCCTGGCGGTCGTCCTGCTCACGCCTCGCCGCGCACTTTCAGCACCACCTTGTTGAGCACCCACAGCCCGATGCCGATGGCTACCAGCACGCCCGCCCTGATGTAGACCTCCGCGGGCCGGTCGGACAACGGGCTGGCCAGGATCAGGGCGGTGATCGCGCCGAGCACCGGCAGGGCGGTCGGCGTACGGAAGTGCTGGTGGTCTACGCGGTCGCGGCGCAGGACGAGGACGGCGATGTTGACGACGGCGAAGACGCACAGCAGGAGGAAGGCCGTGGTGTCGCCCAGGCCCTCGATCTCCCCGGTGGAGACCAGGCCGATGGCGAGGAGCGAGACGAAGACGATGCCGACGACCGGGGTGCGGCGCCGGGGCAGTACGCGGCCCAGGGCTCGGGGCAGGATGCGCTCGTTCGCCATGCCGTAGCACAGGCGGGACGCCATCATGATGTTGATCAGTGCCGAGTTGGTGACCGCGAACAGCGCGATCAGGGCGAAGAGCTTGGGCGGGAAGTCGATCCCGCCGGCCTTGACGACCTCCAGCAGTGGGCCGCTGGAGTCCTCCAGCACGCGGTAGTCGACGAGCAGCGAGGAGACCAGGGCGACCAGGACGTAGATGGTGCCGGTGACGGCGACGCCGATGAAGATGGCGCGCGGGAACGTCCGCACCGGATCCTTCGTCTCCTCGGCCATGTTGACGGAGTCCTCGAAGCCCACGAAGGCGAAGAAGCCGAGGGCCGTCGCCCCCAGCACGCTGGTGAGCAGCGCGTAACCGCTGCCCTCCGCCTGGAACTCACCGAGCCGGGAGGGTTCACCGTCACCGGTCAGGACGGCCCAGGCGCCGATCGTGAGGATGACGAGCAGGCCGGTCAGTTCGACCACGGTGAGGACCACGTTGGTCTTCACGGACTCCGATACGCCTCGCAGGTTCAGGGCCGCCAGGGCGAGGATGAAAAGGATCGCGATGAGGGTGGGCGGGAAGAAGTCCGTGAACTCGGACAGGTAGTCGCCGCTGAAGGCGCGGGCCGCCGCACTCGCCGAGGAAAGGCCCGAGCACATGACCATGAAGGCGACGATGAAGGTCAGGAACGGGACCTGGAACGCCTTCTGGGTGTAGAGCGCGGCTCCGGCCGCCTTCGGGTACTTGCCGACGAGCTCGACGTACGAGGCGGCTGTCAGGATCGCCACGACGAACCCGATGACGAACGGCAGCCACAGCGCCCCGCCGACCTTGCCGGCGACCTGACCTGTGGTGGCGTAGATGCCGGTGCCGAGGATGTCGCCGATCACGAACAGAATCAGCAGTTTGGGACCTATGGCACGCCGCAGCGGGGTGCCGTCGTCCCCTCTCTCCGGCGCGGCGGCTGCATCCCTGTCGGTTGCGGACACGAAAGCTCCCTGAGGTGTTCGACACGGACCGGAACAACGTCTTGCTTGCCCGGCAGACCAGTTGGTGATGCCTACCAGCAGGTCCACGACGCGCCGGAGGGCCTGTCGCTGGTCCTCGTCCCGGGGAACGAGCGGCTGCCGCGGGGCCGGCCGGTCGACACGGGCGGACTCGACCGCGGGGCCACCGAGAGAGCCGGAGGGGAAGAGCACGACGGTGCCCCGGGCTTCGGCGAGGCCGGTGCCGAACTGGAGCGCCGCGCGGAGTCCCGGCGCCTGTCGCCGAGGCCCCGCTCACCGGACCGTGGGTGTACATGGCGTTGACGGCCTTGCCGAGTCGGCCTCGGTCAGCTGGTGCGGCCTGGTCAGTTGGTGCGGTCGGACCAGCCCTGCGGGAGGTCTTCGGGGGCCGTGGCGATGACCGTCTCGTCGTCGGGGCCGACGTACTCGAAGAGGGTGATCTTCGCGAATTCCGGGACGACGTAGACGGGATAGGTCGGGCCCTCGTCGCGGTACCTGCGCATCTCGTCGAGGTGGTCGTTCTGGTAGACGACGGTGCGCTCGCCGTGTTCCTCGACCCAGTGCGGGAAGAAGATCACGCCGTGCAGGCGGCGCTTGCCCGGCATGACGTTGACGGAGACCGACGTACCGGTGGGCTCGTTCCAGGAGATCTTGTAGTGGTCGTCGTCCAGCTGGACGAGGTCGACCCGCTGGTCCTTGACCCAGCGGCCGCCCACCATGCCGGAGTGGATCCGGTAGTCGATGGTGGTCGGGTTCTTCACGTACATCTCGTACTGCCAGCCGTTGGCGTAGGTGTAGATGAAGCGGTGGCCGACGATCCCGGAGAGCTCCTGCTCGGGGACAGGGCTCTGGACGGTGGTCACGTGTGCTCCGTTGCTGGCCATGGGGGTACCTCCTTGCTGCCGTAGGCCGCTGCGGCGGGCCGTACGAGTAGCCCCCTCGACGGTCGGCAACCTCTAGGCTCGACATCGGTGCGGCCCGATGGACCTGGAAGGCCGAGACATGAGGCGTGACGAGCTCGTCCGGCCGGTTCCGGAGCATTTACGGCGGCACGCAGAGGTGGCTGCGCACCGGGTCGCCCGACTCCGACTCCTCGCGGAGCGTCACCTACGCCGAGCTGGAGCGGCGCACGCGTTCACTGGCCGCGTACCTCACCCGGACAGGACTGCGCCGCGGCGACCGCGTCGCCGTCTGCCTCGGCGACTGCGTGGAGATGGTGGACAGCTGCCTCGCCGTCCCGCGGGCCGGGATGGTCGGCGTCCCGCTCGATCCGCGGTCCTCCGACGCCGAGCTGGCCCACTTCCTCCAGGACAGCGACGCGGCGTTCGTCATCACCGACGCCGCGCACCTCGCACGGTTACGACGCCTGGGACCGCCGTACGACCGCCTGGGCGTCGGGTCCGCGGAGATCGACATGCTCGGTCTCGACGATCCGTCCTGGATGCTCCACACCTCCGGCACCACGCACCGGCCCAAAGGTGTGCTGTCCACGCAGCGGGCCGCGCTGTGGTCCGTGGCCGCCTGAGCAGAAGTCACACTGCCTCAACTCCGTTGCGCGCCCCCTGAACAGATCAGAAGTCAGCTCGGTTGACGGCCTGAGTTAACGCCGATAAGTTATCGTCATTAATCTACACTGGGAGTAGTCGGTGCTCACACTTGAAGCGGAAGACGTCTACGCGCTCGCGCCGTATGCCAAGACGCTCGGAGTCGTGTTCGAGGAGATCACAGGAGCCAGCGTTCAAGCCAGGTTGGAGCACGATCTCTCCCTTTCCACCGTGGGCGGCGGCCTCCACGGAGGAGCGTTGATGGGGCTCGCCGATGTGTGTGCTGCCGTTTGTGCCGCCCTCAACGGTCCAGCCGGCGCCGCACCGGCCACCGTGGAGTCGAGCACGCATTTCCTTCGGCCGGCACGCACGAGCGTCATTGCGACAGCTCGTCCTCTGCGTTTGGGACGCAACACTGTCGTCGAGGTCGACATTCATGATGCCGAAGGCGAACTGTGCGTCCGAGTGACCCAAGTGGTTACTGCCGTCAAACCGAAGACAGCTTGATGCCCGTGACCGGCTCCCGAGTTCGCGCCGCCAAGGGCCAGGGCGGTCTGCTCCGGAACCAGCTTCTCGACATCGCTGGTCAACTACTCGAAAGCGGTGGCGCCGACGCCCTTACGATCCGCGCAGTAGCAACGAGCGCGGGAGTCAGCCCGCCGGCCGTCTATCTCCACTTCCCCTCGAAGAAGGAACTCGTCCATGCGACGTGCTTGCGAGTGTGGAGCTCATTGTTCATCGAGTTGGAAGCAGTGTCCCGAACAGTCTCGGACCCTGTGACGGCCCTCTATGAGACCTGCATTGCCTACATCGCGTTCGGACTTCGCTACCCCTCGCAGTACCGACTGGTGATGGATGGCGAGGCCACCGAAGCCAGCCGCCAGAACGAGGACGCGTGCTTCCGCTATTTCCGGGACAAGGTGGCAGCCTGTCTTGATGCCGGGGTTCCGGTTAAGAGCAAGACCGAAACCGCCAGATTGCTGTGTGCCAGCGTGCACGGGGCGGTTTCCCTTCTGATCCATCAAGAGCCTGACACATGGCCTCCAGACACCGATCGCTACGCCAGACGGGCGGCGTCCTCAGCCGTCCACGGAGCTCTTCTCACTGCATCCCACGCGTTCACGCCCTCGGTGGCTGGCGTGACGCAGTCGGGGCTGAACCATCGGTGCCGAAGCCGCTCCGCTGAGATCGGTGGTCAGTGAGGGACGCGACGGAGAAGGCAACTGCGCACGCTCACGCCCCTGGCCCTGGTGGGAGTCGGAGGGCATGACATGGACTCACACGCGCTTGGCCGCTTCGGCGGTCTTGCGCACAGGCTGTGCGGCCCGCGCAACGGCTTGCCCGAATACGGGATCGTCTCCGGACCTCTCGGCGCTTGCCTGCGCCAGGGTGATGACCTCATCCCCGCCAGGCAAGCAGCAGCTCCGCCCCCGCCTCGATGAGCGGGCCGCCGCCGCGGGAGACGGCGGTGCGCCAGCCGCGGCGGTGGGGGCGCCGGGAAGCGGGTTCGCTTCCCACACCGCACTGCTGGACGCCCTGGTCGGCCAGCTCAGCCAGCGCTGTCTGCGGGGACTGGCGGAAGCGCGGGTGAAGACCGCGCCTCCCCTCGTCGTTGCAACGTCTCACGGAGGTCGTCTGCGAACTCAACGGCCAGCCAGTGCGTACCGGGCAACGTTCGCCCGCTTTTTCAGCCAGTAGCTGCCGGTCTCGGGATGTAGTCCATCACCACGGCGTCGGCCTCGGTCCATGTCGCTGCCCCTGGACTCGTTCAAAGATCGCGCCGCCCCTATCGAAATGACATGTCCGGCGGCCAATGGGCCCCGATTGTTGAACCGTGCCTTCACCCGCTGGCCGTCCCCGAGGTCGCGGAGGACCTGGGAATCCACAAGACGCCCCCGGGAGTTGGGGCACGAGGGCTGAAGCGAACAGAGACGAGTTCCGTCTCACTACGCCCTCTGATCGGCTCGCGGACCGGTCCCATGACAGTGACGCAGATCACTGAGAGTTCCCCGAATCCGTCTCGCCCGACCGACAACCCCGGGGGCCTTCGGACGTCTGTCGGGTTGGATGCGCCTCCAGCAGAGGGCCGCCGCAGGGGAAGCCACCCATGACGGACGGTCAGCCCAGCAACGAAACCGATGATTCGAGGACTGGAAATGTCAGTACGTCACGCCGCTGTCCGCAGCTCTCGCCCGGGCCGGGTCCGCGCCGCGCTAAGCGTCTCGGTTGTGGGCGCCGCGCTGGCTCTCGGTGGAGCCTTCACGGCCCACGCCGATTCCGCCGCCGAGGATGCTCCCGCCGATGCGCAGAAGGCGCGCGCGGCCTCTCCCATGAAGTCCGCTTCCACTGGGAAGCACGCCAAGCCCTACGTGCCTGGCTCCGAGACGCCCGCCAAGCCCCACGTGCCGGGCGCGGAGACCGACGTCCCGGGAGACGCGAAGCCCGCCAAGCCCTACGCACCAGGCTCGGAGACCGACGTCCCGGGAGACGCGAAGCCCGCCAAGCCGGTGCAGCGTGCGACTCCGGCCGAGTGAGGCTCTCCTCCGTTTGACCTGCTGATCGGCTCTGGGCCGTTCGGCGACACCACGTGAATGCACGCTGCACGGCTCAGGCCAGCAGCACAACCCGTCCGCCCGGGGCTCCGGGCGGACGGGCCAGTACGCGACGTCCAGGAGACATGTGAGAACCGCGACGATCCCCACCGCCGCACCGTCGGTCATCTGGTGGCGGAGCATGTGCAGGCCGGTGCACCGCTTGCTCTGCAGCGGAGTGGATCTGATGAGCCGAGCACGGTATGGGCTCGCTCAGCGTTCACTGGCGAGTCGGCGGGGCCGTAGCAGATGGCAGTTCAAAGCCGCGTCCCCCAGTACGGCGACAGCCGGGGAAGAACACGGCTTCAGCGAGCTTTACCATCACCGCCGCCTGGCACTGGTGCGGCTGGCACTGCTCCTGGTGGACGACCTTCCAACGGCAGAGGACGTGGTGCAGGACGCCTTCGCCGCGCTCCTGCACCGCCACGGTCGTCGACTGGCGGACCTGGACGACCCCGAAGCGTACTTGCGAACCAGCGTGGTCAATTCAGCTCGTTCCGTTCTGCGCCGGCGCCGTACGGCCCGTGCCTACATTCCTGAGCGTCAACACCATGTCCCGTCCGCCGACCAGAGCGTGCTCCTTGCCGAGACCCATCAGGAAGTGATCAACGCGTTGCAGCACCTCACCCGCCGACAGCGCGAGGTCTTGGTGCTGCGCTACTGGTCGGATCTCACCGAAGCGCAGATTGCCGACACCCTCGGAGTCTCCCGCGGAACGGTCAAGTCAACTGCCAACCGAGCCCTGAACGCTCTCGGCAGACAACTGGAGATACCTCGATGACCCAGCACACCTCTCAGTCGCGTTCCTGCCCTTCCCACTGCCGGCACTTTGCGGAGATCTGACGATGAGCCGCGGCGAGATCCGCCACGAGGCGCTCGAGCAACGACTGCGCGACGCACTGGAGGCCCGGGCCAACTCCGCTGGCTTGGAACACCTGCGGCCTGCCGCGCTTCCCACTGTGACCAGGCGGCCGTTGCTTCCCCCTCGCCGGGCCGTCATCGTGTTGTTCGGTCTGGCTGCGGCTGCTGCCTTCGCGCTGCTTTTCCTCACGAACAGCACTCCGGACAGGCCGGTCGGTCCTGCCGTCCGTCCCACGCGTTCGGTAAGCCCGCCCGCGTCTCAAGTCCCGGCTTCTCCCGCCACCCCGTCACCGTCCCACAGAGGGGCCGCCGCCACTGAGGAAGGACCCGACCCGGCCTCGACCGCCACCCGACCAAGCGATGACCAGCCTTGACGGGTGAAACCCGAATCGCGGCTTGAAGCGTGAAGGCAGCAGGCCGGCGGGTGAGGTGTTCATCTGCCGGCAGAGGTTTGTCTCCCTACTCTGACAGCAACGGAACCCAGTGCTCCATCACTCGCTGCAGACGCTGCTGGTGGTCAGCAATCCAGTCGTCCGGCGGCACGAGCGGCACCCGAACGGTGACCATGGACCCCGACTCGTCCTCCACGACCACCTCCGGACAGTCACGCTCGCCGGTGAGTTGGATGAAGATCGACGGCCCACTGCTCATCTCCATCCAGGCAACATCCTCGCCGGCATTGAGCCTGTTCAGCGCATCCGCCCAGCTCTCCAGCCGCGAGGTATAGAGCGCCAAGCCAACACGGCCGGACACGAAAGGCGTCCTGACCACGATCTCGGCTCGCAGCCCGGCGGACCACCTGGGATCACGCCCCAGAACATGGACGGTGACGCTGTTCCCCTCGTCATCAGCAAGAAAGACGAGCTCTCTCGGAACGATGTCGTCCACAGCTGCCCCTTCATCGGCGAGTACCGAGAGATCCTCGTCCTGGCGGGGGCATATCCGCCATCCCATTTGTCAGGGCTGCTTCGTGACCGTGCGCGGTGGCCCCAAACGGAAGAGACTCCGGGTGGCGGCGCGCGGGTTATGAACATGATCGCGAACGTGCGTTCCACCCGCTCAGGGCCGCGTCGTGGCTGCTCGGCAGTCAATGTCACCCGCGAAGTAGGTCGTCGGGGTAGCTCGCGGAGCGGCCGGAAGGCTGAAGGTCGTCGACGGCGTACCGCTCGACCGAAGAGTGCCATATGAGTTGCCCGCTCAGGTTGGCAGCGATGTTGTCCGCGTAATCGGATGCCGCAGCGCGGACCTGGGGCGGCACAGCTTGTCTGTCGAGTTCCTCGGAAAGTTCCTGCCGTGCTGTCACGACCGCGTGGACGTGGGCGTCGGCCAGCTCCGCCGCCCGGTCCACGGCTTCCTGCAAAGAGCAGTGGTGTGTGTCCCGGATGATGGTGACCGCGTTGTACTGATAGCCGACGAGGGTTTCGCGGTGGACGGAAAAGACGTCGTTGACCAGAGCGATGTGCACCGAGCCGGCGCGGCGCAGTCTGTACATCGGACCGCACGAGCGCACGGAGTCGGGTAGGAACACGGGAAGGCGCAGCTCGTCCAGGTCCCAAAGCCACGGCATCCCTACGGAGTACATCCTCCAGCCGAGGTATTCATCCAGGCGGGGTGCGGTCTCCCGGGCACTGAGGCTGGCTTCCGTTGCGTAGGACTGAAGGAACGCCCGGAAGTGCCGGAGGAAGGCGTTGCGCCAGGCGATGGGCCGCCCCACGGACGTCCTGGCCCACAGGTCGCTCAGCGCCTGGGCGACCGGAGACGGGCCAGGAGCCGGCTGGCCCCGCAGGATGTTGCGGAGCTCGTCGATGGCTGCCACCCGTGCTTGCAGCCTTTCCGTCAGGTCGTCCTCGTCCATTTGGTCGTCGATCCGGAAGGTCAGGGCAAGCCACTGAAGACCGGTGGTCAGCATGTCAAGATCGGCACGAGGCCACACATAAGCCCCTGACAGGTCGGCTCCCGTGCGCTGCATTCTGGCGCGTGCCTTCTCTGTCGGCGCCAGGCCGTAAGTGTCGATCCACCCCCACATCGCCCGGGAAGCCTGCTCCAGGTACGGATTGCACTCCACCGGGAAAGGCACGTCAAATCTCGGCATTGTGAACTCGGCCATGATGACTCCGCTGGTTGAGCTGCTCCACGCCTCACTCTCAGGGCGTCGAAGGTTGCAGGTCAGTTCTCCGGCTCCCGGAGGCAGTAGGCCATGGTCAGCACATCCGGAGTGACGGTCATGACTGCCTGCTGTCGCGGAGCACGTGAGGTGAGACGGAAATCGAACCAGGTCTGCAGGATGGTCGCGAGGGTGATCACGACTTCCGTCCATGCGAACGCTTCCCCGATGCACTGGCGGCGGCCGGCGCCGAAGGCGGGGAATGAGCCGCGGACGATGCGGTGCGGGTCGATGCGCAGCTCATGCTGGCATGCGGCTGTCCAGGTGAAAGCCGCGGTCGTCGACCGCAGCGGGGCAAGGGTTCTCAGGCGCGGGGCGATACTCCACCGAGACGACGACACAGTCTGTCGCCTGTGCGAGCTCAACGGCCTTCACCTCGTCACCGGCGATGCTTCCCGTGACCAATCCGCCACCGTGGGCATAACAGATGCACGACGCGGGCACGGCACTTCCTGCAGGTCGGTAGGCCCGCACCTGAACGGCGGTATGCGGCGAGGTGCCGGACCGGACCGAGAAGTCACGGACATCGACGTCATGGTGCGCGGCGGCCTTGGGCCGAAGATCGGAGAGTTCAGCCTGTCTCTGCCGTCGGGCCGTGATGCTGCCGATGCCGCTCAGTCCCTGAGGGCCGACGAGGCCGAGGTACTGGTCAAGGCGAGCCCGCACCTGCGGGTCTATACGTTCTTCGGCGTCCATGTCCGCAGTCCTTCACTCAGGCCGCCGCGGTCAGTTGGTCAACAACGGGATTCAAGGGGGATCTCGCGCTCTCGCCTGGCCCGGGTCAGACCGCTCTCTGGACTCACCGCTCGGCACGCGGGTGCCGTACGGCCCGAGCGGTTTCGAGGACCACAACGAGCCAGCCGCGTACCACAGTCTCCATGGCTCCACTG
>NZ_DF968200.1:0-21425 GCF_001270025.1 Streptomyces azureus
AGTTTCCGCTGAGCTGCGGACGGTCAACGCCCTTGGTCGGCGGCGAGAATCCGACCGCCGAGACGAGATAGATCTACCGACGGATTTCTGGCGCGGCACACTAGCTGAAGTCAGAGGACCCAAACATCTGGTCCCGCGCGCCCCATAACAACAGCAGGAGGCTGTAGCCGAACAGCTCAGCGCGTTCAAGGGGGTCCAGAGCTTCAGGTAGCCGAAGCGCGGAAAACTGCGGCTACCGGAAGCCCTCGAAATCTTGAATGCCGCCTGCCCGTTGGCCAGAGTCAACCCCGCACTGCTGCTTGGACGTACCCCACACGTAACCGTGTGACGAGGAACACACCAGCACTGAAGGTGCAGGTCAAGCCCCGGTTGCGGGGCTAACCCCGCCATCAACGACCCTGGCGCCTGCTGTCGGAGCGTCCTGCCCGAGACGCAAGGGCTGAGGAGCGTCCACGCTCCGCCATCCATCGCACGCGGACCGCCGCGTGCCTGATCCCAAGGGGAAACTCGTGTCCACGCTCGCTCTATTCGTCCTGGTGCTCGCGGTCATCGTGGCCCTGGGTGTCGTGGCTGGCCTTGGCTACCTCGCCTACCGCCACCCGGCGCTCAAGGGACCGCTGACGGTCGCGCTGACCGCCGCCGGCGTCCTGGTCGCCCTCTTCGTTGGGGTTGCCCAGGCCGGTACGCAAAGCGAGGCCGGCCCCGGCAGCACGGTGACACCCACAGGGCGCTGACCTGCCGTGGCCGGGGCCGTGGTCGGGGCCTGGCGCTTTTGGTCGGGGTCGTGGTCAGGGCTGGGGGAGTCTGGTCGGCACGCCAACGGCGAGCGGGACGGCACCCGGTGGCGGGTACCGCCACGCTCGCCGTGTTCAGGCGCGTCAGCCCCAGCTTTGCGGCGCGTATGCGGTCATCGGGTCACAGCCGCTGCGCAGCAGCTCCTGCGCCTCCTGGCAGCAGCTCCCCGGCCGTGGTCCGGGCGGCGCCCACGGCCGTCTCGATGTCGTTGAGCGAGAGGCTGCGCTACGTCAGCTGCGCTGGCAGGGGCTGTCATCGGGCCAGCCCCAGCGCCCGGGTCGCCGGATCGCTGGGGGCGAACAGGCCCCGGTAGCCGGGCTCGAACTGCCGCAGTTCCTCGCCTGCGTCTTCGGTTGTGGCGGCTGTGCCGCCCCAACCGAAGAACACATGAATCGCGGGTCAGGAGTAGTCGCCGCGTTCGGCCCGGTGCAGGATGTCGCGTTCCCGGCCGGTCTGGGTATCGAGTGAGTCCTCGTGGTCGATGACGATGGTGTCGTCGGCCTGTTGAGCTCGTACCTGGGCCCCGTAGGCGTCCGTCGCTTTCAGCAGGAGAGCGTCCTGGCGTGCGGCGGGCCAGCTCTGGATCAGATAGGACTCCACAGCTTCGTCCACCGTCGTCTGGTCGACGACCCTGTCCCGGCTGCGCGCGTGGACGCGCAGCCGGTACCAGCCAGGGCCCTGCGACGCCAGCGAAGGCAGATCCGCCGGATCGTCCATGAAGGACGTCACGAGCAGCTCCCCGGAGAGGGAGTTGCATGAGATCTCAGCGATCTCTTCCCAGCCTGAGTCAGGGTCGGGCCGCTGAGCGTGCGGCTCGACCGTGACGTGGACGTCTCCGGTGTGGATCCCGGTGTTCACCTCGATGGCTCCGCCATCGGCGGACACCAGGCCGGTGTGGCTTGCGTCCAGGTCGTCGGCCGCAGGCCCTTGCGGGTCCGTGATCTGGAAGAGGTGGTACTCAGCGTGCACCAGGGCTGTGCCTGTACGGGCGGGCTCAGCCGTCGGAGTCACCGCTCGAGTTACGGCCGCCCCCACCCCTCCCGGACCGGCTCACAAACTGGCCGGCGGCAAGGGTGGCAGTGGTCACCGCGCGCACCCAGCGCGGGCCGCCCCGCGCCGCCCACACCACACAGACGCATCCCCGACGACGAGCAGGAGCACACACGACAGAACGAGCACACCCATGCTCATCCCCCCTTCTTCTGTTGCGGTCCGCGCCATCCTCTCAGTGTGATCCGCCGGACCCTCCCCCGGTCCTCCGCCGCTGCTGTCGCTGCTCGCGCCACGACCGGTAGTGGTCGAGCAGCGTCTCCTCGATCGGGCGGTAGGTGAGCCCGAGTTCCTCGACGCTTCTGCGGTTGTCGACGCGGAAGCGGATGCCGAGGTGCTTGCGGATGTAGTCCTGGCTGAGGCCGAAGGCCGGTCCCAGGACGCGGAGGGGCCAGTGCGGGAGGGCGGTGCGAGGGAGGCGGAGGTTCCTGGGATGGTGCGTGCGCAGGATCGTCGACATCTGGTGGAACGACGTCATCTCCTGTGCCGCGACGAGGTAACGCCCGTGTGCCTCGGGTCGTTCCGCCGCCGCGATGTGGGCCGCCGCCACGTCCCGTACGTCGGCCGTCGTGAAGCTGAAGTCGGGGGCGCCGTAGAAGAAGTAGCCCTTGAACAGCTCGTCCAGGAGGAACAGGCTGCCGGAGTCCGAGGCGGGGGTGAGCGAAGGGCCCAGGATCAGGCCGGGATTGACGGAGACCATGCTCCAGCGGTCCTGCGCGGCCGCCGCGTCCCAGGCCGCCCGTTCCGCCACGGTCTTGGCGTGGTGGTAGGGGTTGTTCTCCACCGTGCTCGTGGTGTTGAAGTACTTCTCCGACAGGATCCGGTCGTCCATCTGCAGGACGTCGACGTAGTCGCCGAAGACCGCACCCACCGTGGACGTGAGGACGAGCCGCTCGACGGTCTCCGTGCGGTCGATGCCGGCGAGCACGTTGCGCGTGCCGTGGAGCGCCGGTTCCAGCATGTCCCGGCGGCCGTCCTTGATCTTCTCCGGCATCAGGAAGGGCGAGGCCACATGGAAGACCACGGAGCAGCCCTTCATCGCCTCGTCGAAGGAGCCGTCCGCGAGCAGATCCGCCTCGAAGAGGTCGAGGCGGCCGGGGTGCGCGTCCCGCATCGCCCGCAGCGGATCCAGCTTCGCGGCGTTCGCCGTGCTGCGCACGGTGGCGCGCACCCGGTAGCCGCGCTCCAGCAACTGCCGTACCAGATGGGCGGCGACAAAGCCGCTGCCACCCGTCACCAGGACCGTCCTGCCGGCCGGGTTTTCGCTCACGCGCGCACTCCTCGGGGGATGAACTCGCAGTCTGCCATGATCTCATCATGGCCCGCCCCAGCCCCAACCACCCTGTGCCTAAAGGGAGTTCGTGCACGCTCGCCGCGAGGGCACGGCTAAAGGAGGACGATGCCTTCCCGGGCCGCGGGCGGGTGGGAGGCCGGACGCGGACGCCGACTCCCTCCGTCGACGGGTCAGGAACGCCCGCGACGGTGAGTCACTGGCCGTCCGCCTCGACGCGGCCGATGGTCTGGAAGTTCGTGCCGGTCCTCCTGTTCGCCGTCGGCCGCCTACCACGCCCCTGCAACAAGCGCCTGCGGCGGGAGCCGAACCACCACCCGCTACCTACCGCTCTTCCCCGGGCTGCATGAGCCAGCTGATGGCACCGAGAACGAGGCAGTACTCGTCAGCTGACCCGAAGACCGACCGCCAGCGTCAGTTCAAGGACCCGGTGTGGCGATGCGAGATCCGGAAACAGCTCCCGCAGCTGCGACATCCGGTACCGGACTGTCTGGGGATGGACGAACAACGCCGCCGCCACCTCGTCCCGCCTGCCCTGGTGCAGCAGCCATGCCCGCAACGTCTCCTCCAGCCGCCGTGCGGTCGCGACAGGCAAGGTCCGCAACGGTGCGAGGGCTCGGGCACGCAGGTCTGCGAACGCGTCCACGTCGGCGCTCAGCACCAGCTCGGGCAGGTGGTCCTCGGTGTCGCGAATATCAGAGGAGAGGGAGCGCGCGCGTACGGCTCGTGCGTACGAGGCGGACGCACGAGTCCATGGCCGGGCCGGGCCGACCACGGCGGTGCGGTCGGTCAGCTGCCGCAAGAGATGTGATCGGTCCGCATCGGGGACGAGCAGCACACCGGTGGCGTCCGGCAGATCGTCAAGGACGAGGGTGCTCGGGTCGAGCGCGCGGTAGGCAGGCCGGGCCTGGTCGGCGGGCAGCAGGACCGCGGTCAGCGAAACCGGAGGCTGCCACCCGGCTCGTTGAGCAGAGGCCAGCAGCACGTCCGGGCTCGCGCCGGCGAGGAGGTCGCGGGCCAGGTGTTCCAGGTGGCGCTCGTGGGCCCTGCCCCGGGCGGCCAGTTCGTCGGCATGGCCCGCGGCGCTCGCGGCGGAGAGCTCGTCGATGTAGGCGAAGGTCAGCTCGGCGAACTTGGCGACCTCGGCGGCGGGCAGACCTGCGGGTACGGCACCCGCTGCCAGGCATCGCCAGGCCACGCGGGCGCCGACGCGGTAGGCGCTGAGCAGGGCGTCCATCGAACGGCCGTCGCGCACCTCGCCGCGGCCCAACTCGTAGGCTGCGTCACCGGCGTCGCCGCCTGTGGCGTTCCCGCTCGCGAGGTCCAGGTAGTGCCCCAGGGCGGTACGGACGGCTCGGCGGATGGTGGCGCCCATGTGGCCCGAAAGGGCGTTGGCGTAGGAAGGGACCTCGTCGATGATCGCCTGGACGACCTCGTCGGCGGTGGTCTTCAACGCGGCCCGCAGTGCGGTGACCGTCGTCTCATCCAGGGCCAGTTCGCTGGCCCTCCGGATTGCATGACTCACGTTTCTATTCCCTGCGAACAATTCAGCCAGCCAAATTCACGTCCTGCGGTCAGGACTTTACGCCTTCAGGCGCAGCAAGCTGGAGCCATGACGAGTGCAGCCCTCCGCAGCAGGGCGTGGAAACTGCTCGAGATGGTCACGACGCCCCTGCTGCCGTCGGACTACCTCGACCTGGTCAGCCCGCTGCGTGCGGGCGCTGACCTGCGTGGGCGCATCGAGGCCGTGCACCCCGAGACGAATGACGCCGCGACCATCGTGATCAGGCCGGGACGGGGCTGGCGCGGCCACACAGCCGGTCAGTACGTGCGGATCGGGGTCGACGTCGACGGGGTGCGCCTGTGGCGTGCCTACTCCATCACCTCGCCGACAAACCGCCAGGACGGCCGCGTCACGATCACCGTGAAGGCGATCCCGGACGGCAAGGTCAGCAACCACCTGGTCCGCAGGGCGAAACCAGGCACGCTGATCCAGCTCGACCAGCCGACCGGTGACTTCATGCTGCCGCAGGCCAAGCCCGCCAAAGTGCTCTACCTGACGGCCGGCAGCGGCATCACGCCCGTGATGGGCATGCTGCGCGACACCGAGTTCGACGACGTCGTCATGGTCCACTGCGCACCACAGCCGCAAGACGTGATCTTCCGCAACGAACTGCACGACCTGGTCGCGGACAAGAAGCTGCGGCTCACCGAGGTGCACACCGACACAGACGGCATGCTCGACATCGCCCGTCTCGACGAACTCGTACCCGACTGGGCCGAGCGCGAGACCTGGGCTTGCGGGCCCGCGGGCCTGCTCGACGCCGCCGAAGAGCACTGGAGCGAGCACGGCGTACAAGAGCGCCTGCACACCGAACGCTTCCGCCCCAGCATCGTCGTCGCCGGCGCCGGCGGCGAGGTCACGTTCAGCGCCACCGGCAAGACCGTCGACGCGGACGGCGCCACGCCGTTGCTGGACATCGGCGAGGAGGCCGGCGTGCTCATGCCCTCCGGGTGCCGCATGGGCATCTGCTTCGGCTGCGTCACACCGCTCAAGGCGGGCGCCGTCCGCGACCTGCGCACCGGCGAGATCACCGAGGCCGAGCCGGGCGTCCTCATCCAGACCTGCGTGTCCGCCGCGGCGGGCCCCTGCGACATCGAACGGTAGGAGCACCTTGACCGCCATCGACCCCACCGCCCACCTGACCGCGGAGCAGATCGAGGAGCTCGGCCGCGAGCTGGACGCGATCCGCGACGAGGTGATCGCCGGCCGCGGCGAGCAAGACGCCGCCTACATCCGTAAGGTCATCTCGGCGCAGCGCAAGCTCGAGCTGGTCAGCAGGGGCGTGCTGCTGTTCTCGATCTTCCCGCCCGCGTGGCTGATCGGCACCGCCGGCCTGTCGGTGGCGAAGATCATGGACAACATGGAGATCGGCCACAACATCCTGCACGGCCAGTGGGACTGGATGCGGGACCCGAAGATCCACTCCACCACCTGGGAATGGGACCACGTCTCGCCGGCCGACCAGTGGAAGCACTCCCACAACGAGCTGCACCACACGTACACCAACGTGATCGGCAAGGACAACGACCTCGGCTACGGCATCATGCGCGTCGACGAGGACCAGAAGTGGCACCCGTTCCACCTCGGCCAGCCACTGTGGAACTTCATCAACGCCTGCTTCTTCGAGTACGGCATCGCAGCGTACGACCTGGAGCTCGGCAAGAACCTGAACAAGCGCCGCCGCAAGAACCCGGAGTTCCGCGCGCGGGCCAAGGCCGTGGGCCGCAAGATCCGCAAGCAGGTGCTCAAGGACTACGTGATCCACCCGCTGCTGTCGGGCCCGTCGTTCCTCCCCACGCTCGCCGCCACGTTCACCGCGAACCTCGTCCGCAACATCTGGACCCACTCGGTGATCATGTGCGGGCACTTCCCCGAGGGCGTACAGGTCTTCGAGCGCCGGTCGATCAAGGGCGAGACGCGCGGCCAGTGGTACCTGCGCCAGATGATGGGATCGGCGAACATCAGCGGCAGCAAGGCCATGCACTTCATGACCGGCAACCTGTCGCACCAGATCGAGCACCACCTGTTCCCGGACCTGCCGAGCAACCGGTACGCCGAGGTCGCGGTGAAGGTGCGCGCACTGTTCGAAAAGTACGAGCTGGAGTACGTCACCGGACCGCTGCCCAAGCAGGTGTTCTCCGCGTGGCGCAAGGTCTTCCGGCTCTCGCTGCCGAACAAGAAGCCCAAGGTCAAAACGCCGGACCACGAGCAGGAGCTCGTCGCGGCCTGATTCCCGGTATCGGTTCAGATCTCTCGGCCGTACCGGCGGCACCGCCGGGTTCGGTGAGATCCGTTGCGGACGGTGGGCGACCGGAGACCTCGGGCGCAAACTTCAGCTTGCCGTCCTGGACCTGCGCCAGGAGCCCGGCTCGTAGCGCTGCGGGCCCCGGCCGCGTCCCGCTGACCAGCCGTGGTCGGGGTCGGCGGCAGCTTGGTCGGCGTCGGGCGCTGTCACGTTGGTTGACCAAGTGGGATGATCTTCTGGTTGGATCGTGCTGGAGAGGGCTGTTCGTGGGGGCCGTGTCGCTGTCGTACAAGGGGCACCGGTACCCGGTCGAGGTCATCTCCCACTGCGTGTGGCTGTACTACCGCTTCCCGCTGTCGTTCCGCGAGGCCGAGGAGCTCATGCTCGAGCGGGGGATCGTCGTCTCGTACGAGACGGTGCGCCGCTGGTGCGCCAAGTTCGGGCAGCGGTACGCAGGCGCGCTGCGCCGCCGGCAGCTCCGGCCTGGTGACAAATGGCACCTGGACGAGGTCTTCATCAAGATCAACGGCGAGCAGCGGTACCTGTGGCGGGCCGTCGACCAGGACGGCAACGTCCTGGACATCCTCGTGCAGGACCGCCGGGACAAGGCCGCGGCCAGGCGTTTCTTGCGCAGACTGATGCAGAAGACCAGTGCGGTGCCGCAGGTGATCGTCACCGACAAGCTCCGCTCCCACGGCGCCGCCCACCGCGAGGTCATGCCCTGCGTCGAGCACCGGCAGTCGAAGTACCTGAACAACCGGGCGGAAAACAGTCACCAGCCAACGAGGCAGCGGGAACGAGCGATGAAAGGCTTCCGCTCGGTGGGCGGAGCACAGCGGTTTCTGTCCGCGTTCAGCGGTATCTCGCCCCACTTCCGACCCCGCCGCCATCTGATCCCCGCATCCCACTATCGAGCCGAGAGGACCGTCCGCTTCGCGATCTGGGAGCAGATCACCGGAGCCGCCGGCCTGCCCACCGCGCCGTGAGCACACAGCCGGAACCCGACTCCTCCACGCCCCGGCACACCGTCAGACACCCCCACATCCAGCAACGTGACAACGCCTGCGGTCGACGTTGTCGGCGACCTGCTGGTTCATCTCGGTCATGCGGGTGTGGCCGCAGCTCTTCGCGTTGTCGATCAGCGTCAGGGTGCGGGTGCGCTGTTCGCGAAGCCCGGGCAGAAACTCGGGACCGGTGAGGAAGACCGGGCAGGTCAGGCAGGCGTTGGCACGCGGGCAGGTCTTCTGAACGGGCAGCCCGCAGTAGCCGTTGGGCAGGGTCTGGGTGGCGATGCCGTAACGGGTCTCGGCCCACTGGGCCTGCCCGAGGGGTCCGTCAGGGTCGAGGGAAACTCCCTCGCCTTTGATGTTGACCTTGGTGGCCTGCTCCCAGTGTCGCCGTACCGTCTGATCGGTGATCTTGGCGTAGTGCGCGGTCATCTTGTGCGAATCGTGGTCCAGGAGGACCCGGACAACCTCTTGCGGGACGTCCCGGTTGATGAGTCGGCAGGCGAACGTGTGCCGCCACTGATAGGGCGTCAGGTGTACTGGCCGGCCGTGTTCGTCACGGATCTCGCAGGTCTCCAGCCAGCGGCCGAGCATCCGCCGGTAAGTGCCGTCCGCCAGCGGGAGGTTGCCCGAGACGTTGGCGCATTGGCGGGGGAACAGACAGGCAGCCCCGTCCGGCCACCGGTCCAGCACCCGGCGATGTTGCTCGCGAACGGCTGCTTCGAGTCCCTCATCGATGGGCACGGCCGCCTCGCGCCTCATCTTGGTATTGAAGTGGCGCAGGTAGGGAGCGCCCTGGCCGTCGTGCAGGAGGCAGTCGAAGTCCAGAGCCAGAGCGCTGGAGATGCGCAGTCCGCAGCGGGTGAGGATGAGCGTGACCAGCCGGCCCGCCGCGTCGGGCCAGCGGTCCAGGTTGCCTCGCCGAGGCCGCCCAGGACGCCACGCTGTTGGTCACTTCCATGGGACCCGAAGAACGGACAGTTCATGACGGCGTATCACCCGACCATGATCCCCGACCGAAGATCATTTGACGCCAGACCCTAGGCACGCCCTCGATCTTCCTGGCGCGGCTTCAGCCCGTCGACGACGACGGTGAGCATGCGGTCGAGTTGGGCGCGCTGCTCGGGCGCGCCGGCCACGGAGAGCACGCCGGTGAGGATGCCGCCGACGTCGACCGGGTCGATGTCGCTGCGCAGTTCTCCTGCTTCAGCGCCGGCCTGGAGCACCATCCCCAGGATTTGCTGGATCTCATCGCAGACGGGTCCGGTGCCGAAACGTCCGGAAGCGCTCATGGCGACCAGGGCTTCGCAGATGCCGCGCCGTTCACCCGCCCACTCGGCGAAGCGGCGCATCCAGGCGTGGAGAGCCTGTGCGGGCTTCTCGGTGGCCAGAAGGTCCCGGGCGTCGTCGCGCAGAGAGCGGATCTGGTCGCGGTAGACCTCTTCGACCAGGTCCTCTCGGGTGGGGAAGTGCCGGTAAAGGGTGCCGCTTCCCACGCCCGCGCGTTTGGCGATCGAGTCCAGCGAGATTGCCTTTCCGGAGGCGAAAGCCTCAGCGGCTGTGGCGATCAGGTGCTCGCGGTTGCGCTGGGCATCAGCGCGCAGGGTGTTGCGTGGAGGTGTCATGGCCTTCGCGATCAGGAGTGTCGGGTCGAGGCGCCGGGACGATTCGGGGATGTCTCCGTTTAAGTGTACAGTCGACCCAAGCGGGGAGCTCTCCGCTTACTGGGACGCCCAACCCTGCCCGCCGACGAAAGGCCCGCCATGCCCGCAGCACTCATCACCGGCGGCACGACCGCAATCGGCAGAGCGACCGCCGCACTGCTGCACGCCCGTGGCTACCAGGTCGCCGTTACCGGACAGAACCCCGAGTCCCTCGCGCGAGCACGACTCGAGCTTCCGACGACGTACTCGTCGTCCGATCCGACGCACGCGTTCTGTCCGACACCGACGCTCTCATGACAAGGGTGTCCGAACGTTTCGGGTCTCCCGACCTGCTGTTCCTCAATGCCGGGGTCTTCCGCCCCGCACCGGTTGCCGGCGTGACGGAGGAGTCGTTCGACAAGTACGTCGACGTCAACTTCAAGGGTCAGTACTTCACTCTCCAGAAGGCCCTACCACTGATGAACGACGGCGGATCGATCCCTCACCGTGGGCATCGCATCCCACAGGGGCAGCCATGGCTCCGCGGTGGGGGCAGCCACGCGCGGTGCCCTGCTGGCGATGCTGCCCTCGCTCGCGCTCGAACTGGCTCCGCGCAGGATCCGCGTCGACACCGTGAGTCCCGGCGCGACCGAGACCCCGCTGTTCGACAAGCTGGGGATACCCCGGAGCGGCCGGGACGCCATGCGCACGAAGATCCCGTTCGAGCGCTTCGGGTCCAGCCAGGAGGTCGCGGAAGTCGTCGCCTTCCTCGCCTCGGACGCCGCCGGCTACGTCACCGGCCAGGACGTCGCCGTGGCCGGCGGCTACGGGCTCCGCGCCTGAAACTCAGGCACGCCGACCACCGGTCCGCACCCCTCGAACCTCAGAAACCCACCACTACAGGAGAACACGATGCCACTCACTCTCGACGCCTACCGACAACTGGGACGCTCCGGCCTGCGGGTCTCGCCGCTCGCGCTCGGGGCGGCCACCTTCGGCAACGAATGGGGCTGGGGCGCGGAGCAGGACGAGGCGCGGAGATTGTTCGACCTCTACGTCGAGCGCGGCGGGAACTTCATCGACACGGCGGTCACCTACACCAACGGCACGTCGGAGCGCATGCTCGGTGAGTTCGCCCGGGACAGGCGAGACAGCTTGGTCCTGGCCACGAAGTACACGACCCTGCGGCGGCCTGATGACCCCAACTCCGGTGGCGCGAGCCGGAAGAGCCTCTTCGGGGCGGTCGAAACCAGCCTGCGACAGTTGAACACCGATTACATCGACCTGCTCTACCTGCACGTGTGGGATCCCACCACACCCGTGGAGGAGATCCTTCGCGGTCTGGACGACCTGGTCCGACAGGGCAAAGTCCTCTACGTGGCCATCTCCAACACCCCAGCCTGGCAGATCTCACGCATGCAGACGATGGCCGACCTGCGCGGCTGGTCACCGCTGGTGGCACTGCAGCTGGAGTACAACCTGGTGGAGCGTACCGGGGAACGTGACCTCATCCCGATGGCGCAGGAACTGGGGCTGGGAACAGTTCCGTGGTCACCGCTGGCGGGAGGAGTACTGACCGGCAAGTACAGCCGCCAGGACCTGACCACGTCGCCGTCCGGCGAGAGCGAAAGCGCCCGCAAGAGTTTCAACCTGGCCCTCGGCGGAGTGACCGAGCGCAACCTCGCCATCGTGGACGTGGTCAAGGAAGTCGCTGACGAGCTGTGCCGCACGCCGGCCCAGGTGGGGCTCGCCTGGACCCTGCACAACCCGGGGGTGACTGCGCCGGTCATCGGGGCTCGAACCTCCGAGCAACTGCGGGAGAACCTGGGAGCTCTGGAAGTCGACCTCACCCCGGCCCAGATGGCGCGTCTGGACGAGGTCAGCGCGATCGAACTCGGATTCCCCCACGCCATGCTCGCGAGCGATCACATCCGCATCCAGACCCGCGGCGACCTGAAGATCCAGGCCCGCCGCTGACGATCGGGCAAAGTGCCAGGGAGCGGCGATACCGCTGCCACTGGCCGGCGTGCGTTCCCTGCACACCGGCCAGACCAGACCGACGCGAGGGCAGCTTGTTGTCGCCGCCTGGGCGGCTGGTGAGAGAAAGGATGCCGAATGAGCGCTTGTCACAAGCCGTGTGCCTCACCGGTGACAACCAGACTGCTTCGACCGGTCTCATTCACCAGCTCAACCGGCTCTGCGGTGACAACCGCGCTTCGGCTCATATTCGCGGGCGCCGCACAGCGCTCTGGCAGCGGCCCGCACCTTATTCCGCACCCGAATGCGAGGCACTGAAGAGCAGCCCCTGGCCGCCCCGGCGCACTGTGAGCCGTCCCGTTCCCCGCGCGGCCGCGCCCCGCGAACCGGTCGACCACGCCCGCATCGGCCGGCGCGTGGTCCCCCGCCGCGCGAAGGGGATGACCGCGGCCGCCGTCGCGGCGGCCCCCGAGGACGCCCGCTTCGACGCACGCCAGGACTCCCGCCACGAGCACATCGCCGACAACGAACTCGGCCGGGCAGAGCTCGCGGAGGATGATGGAGCGCGTCTACGGGCTCGCCGGCATGGCGCTATTCGTGTTCGTCATCGCCGTCTGGCAGCTTGGCCCCGACTGGGGTCAGATGCTGCATGACGCCACCCACCCGAGTCTGCCGTTCGGGGAGGGACTGCTCACCTACTTCTTCTACGCGCTGGTAATGCTCGGCGCGTAGATGACCCCGTACGAGGTGTTCTTCTTCTCCTCCGCCGCAGTCGAGCACCGGTGGAGACCCGCAACCCGATGGAGGTGAGGATGAACTGCTGGGTCGGCTACCCGACCGGGGGCATCCTTGCCATCGGCATCCAGGTCGTGGCCTACCAGGTGCTCCAGCCGGCCGGGATTCAGGTCGAGAGCCTCAGCCAGACCGTCCGGCCCGTCGGCCTGGCGCTCGGCAGGGTCGGGTTCGCCCTTGCCATCCTCGGGATTGTCGCCGCCGTCTTCGACTCCACCATCGAAACGCGCTGTCCTCCAGCTACACCGTCGCCCACCACTTCGGACGGACCTGGGGCAAAACCCCGCGGCCGGCCGACGCCAGCCGCTTCCATACCCTGCTGCTGATCACCTGCTTGCCGCCGTGGCCGTCGCCCTGACCACGATCAACCCGGTCACCATCACCGCCTTCGGTGTGCCAGCAAACGTCACCGGGGCAACGCCCTCAGCACGGCACGGCCGCGGGCACGAACGTGTGAGGCCGCCGACTTCCGGTCGGCGGACTCTGGACAGTGGGCGGGAAGGCTCTGTGCCCGCGAGACAGGTCAGCAGGGGTGTGCCGCGTTAAAGGGTGCTGAATAGCCCAGTTACCGCGCGGACACAGCTTCTGGGGCTCCTGCGTCGTGAGTCGGTGTCGGGGTGGTGTTCTTCGGGCCACGGGCGAGGATGTAGAGGAACAGACCGGCCATGACGGCGACGCCTGCCCACATGGCCTGCTGCCAGCCGTCGACGAAGGACTGCTGCGCGGTGTGGATCAGGTCCTGCGCGTGGCTGCCAGTGCTCGGGGCTACCTCGATGGCGTTGGCGATGCCTTCGCGTGCGGTGTCCGCAGCTCCCTGGGGGATGCTGTCGAGCTTGTCGTCGATGGCGCTGCGGTATCCGTTGGCCAGGAGCGCGCCGAGCATCGCGACGCCCAGGGCGGTGCCGAATTCGCGGGTGACGTCGTTGAGGGCGGAGGCCACGCCCTGCTTGGCGCGTGGCAGGGACCTGGTGATGACCTCGGTGGAGGGCGTCATGGACAGGCCCATTCCGATGCCCATGGCGAGCATGCCGGCGAGGATGGACAGGTAGCCGCCGTCGACGGAGACGAACAGGGCCATCAGTGCCAGGCCGAGGGTGGACAGGGCGACGCCCACGGTCATGGTGGAGCGGGCGCCGATCTTGGCGGCCATCTTGGGGGCCAGGCTGGAGGTCATCATCATCATGACGGCCATCGGCATCATCGCCACGGTGGACAGCAGACCCGACCAGCCCAGCACGGCCTGGAAGAACGGGAAGAGCAGGACGGCGATGCCGGCCTGGACGCCGAAGACGACGAGCAGGGTGATCGAGCCGCTGGCCAGGCCGCGCTCACGGAAGAGGCGTACGTCCAGCAGGGATGCGTCGCGGCGGTGCAGTTCCCAGGCCACGAAGGCGATGGCGGCGACGACTCCGACGGCCAGGCTGATCAGGGTGACGGGGTCGGTCCAGCCGCGCTCGCGACCTTCCTGCAGGACGAAGATGACGCCGATGACGGCGATGGTGGACATCAGTGCACCGATGGTGTCGAAGGAATGGGTGGCGCGTTCGCGGGAGTTGGGCACCGACTTCAGCGTCATCGCCAGCGCGACGACGACCAGGACCACGGGCAGCACGAACAGCCAGCGCCAGTCCGCGACGTCGACCAGCAGGGCGGAGAGGAACATGCCCAGGATGCCGCCGCCTCCGGCGACGCCGGTCCATACGCCGATCGCTTTACCTCGTTCCTCGTCGGGGAACGTGGAGGTGATGACGGCCAGCGTGATCGGCATGATCATCGCGGCGCTGATGCCCGCGGCAACGCGGGCGCCGATCATCACCGCGGCCGACGGGGCGAGGCCCGCGACGACGCTGGCCGCGCCGAAGATGATCAGTCCGGTGATCAGCATGGGCTTTCGGCCCAGCCGGTCACCGATCGCGCCCAGCGGCAGCAGCAGGGCGGCCAGGGCCAGGGTGTAGATATTGATGATCCACAGGACGGTGGTCTGCGAGGCACTGAACTCGACGGCCATATGGGTCTGGGCGACGTTCAGGCCGGACACCGAGGCGATGACGGCCATCAGCGCGATCGAGACGGTGATCAGGATCGCGCGGAGCTGACGCGCATCCGGCGTACCCCCGCCGCTTACTGGTGCGGCCGCCGCCTGGGGAGGCAGGTTGCTACTCATTGTTTCCTCTCAAGAGGGGCATGCGGAATCAGCGCCGGAGCAGGGCCGGTCGCCAAGGGTGGTGAAGCGGAGGTCTGTTCACCGCGCGGACTGCAGGTGTGCGGTCGCGCGGTTCAGCTACGGCGGCTGGGGTGTCAGGCGGGGGCGTTCTCGGCCTGTGCTGCGGCGAGGGCCGCGTCGGTGTCGGCGGTGGCCAGGAGGGCGTTGATGTGGGATCCGGCCAGGGCGCCGGCCGCGGCGGACGCGCCGACCTGCGCGGTGAGGTCGGTGGCGTTTCCGGCCACCCACACGCCTGGAACGTCGGTGGTGCCGGCCATGGCGGAGGCGAAGCGGCGGCCTGTGTTGTCGGGCAGGTCTTCCATCGGCAGCTTCAGTCCGTCAAGGCCCTCGGTGCGGGCATGCATCTGCGTTGCGACCGCGATGACCCGCCGTTCCACGAATGTGCCGTCGACCAGGCGCAGGCCGGCCAGAGCGCCGCCGTCGTCGTTGACGACTTCCTGCACCTCGGTCTCGATGGTGCGGATGTTGCGGGCGGCGAACCGGGCGCGCGCGTCCTGGTCCAGGACGGTGCCGTTGGTGAAGTAGACCAGATCGTCGGTGAGTTGACGGAACAGCAGTGCGTGGTGGAGGGAGGCGGGGCTGGTTGCGAGGATGCCGATGGGCTTGTCACGGACCTCCCAGCCGTGGCAGTAGGGGCAGTGCACAACGCTGCGGCCCCAGTGCTCGGCCAGGGTGACGGTGAACCGCAGATCACCGTCGGCCGTGGGGGCGGCGGGCTCGGCGGCGACCACTTCGCCGAAGACGATCTGTCCGCCGTACTGGCGTACCTGCTGGCGTCCGCGCTTGAGGATCTCGGGCGGCGGGGTGCCGTCCAGGACGATGAAGCCGTGCATCGCTGCGGCGGGCGCGTTGCGCGGGGTGCCGTTGTCGATCACGACGACCGAGCGGCGCGAGCGGGCGAGCATGAGCGCGCCGTTCAGGCCCGCGGCGCCGCCGCCGATCACCACCACGTCCACGGTCTCGGCGGGCGGGGTGTCGCTCTCGTAGCGGGAAGTCCGCGCAGACATGTCGCGCCCTTTCGTCATACGTGGCCCCCGTGCTGGACCGTCTGTATTCGACGTTAAGCCAGCCTTGCAGTGAAGGCATAGAGTATTGCCTATGACGCAAGAAGATGGGCAGCTGGACAGCCTCGTACGCAAACGGATCCGCGCCCTGCGGGTCGCGCAGGGCTGGTCCCTGGAGGAACTGGCCACCCGCGCCAACCTCAGTCAGTCCTCGCTCAGCCGCATCGAGAACGGTCAGCGCCGCCTCGCCCTCGACCAGCTCGTCACCCTCGCCCGCGCCCTGGACACCACCCTGGACCAGCTCGTGGAGAACGCCGCCGACGACGTCGTCATCAGTCCGATGATCGACGGTACCCACGGCCTGATGCGCTGGCCCATAAAGGGCGACCCCGGCATGAGCGTCATGCGTCAGCGGATGACCGAACCGCCGCCCGACAATCCCGCCCGCATGCGCGCCCACCCCGGCCGCGAATGGCTGGTGGTCCTGTCCGGTACGGCAATCCTGATGCTCGGCCACCGCCGGTTCCGCATCGAGACCAATCAGGCCGCCGAGTTCCCCACCATGATGCCGCACGCGATCGGCGCCGAGGGCGGGCCGTGCGAGATCATGGGCATCTTCGACCGCGACGCCCGCCGCGGCCACCAACGCGACACCGACGAATCCGGCGACTGCGACAGCGCACAGGGCCCCTGCGAGTAGCGCCCGTGCGAGAACGGTGGTGTGCCGCCAGAAGAGAGGGATTTTGCGTGGCAGGCAGCACACAGAGCGACCTCTTTGCGTATTGCGCAAGCAGTCCTGCGATTCGCGCATGAGGTGCTTACCGTGGTGCCATGACTCCAGCTCACGGCCACACCCCTCACCATGGCGGCTCGCACGGCCACCACCCAGAGCACGACGACAGCGGCCAGGCGGAGATCCTTGACCTGGACGCCGAGGTGCTCGCCGAGCACATCGCGTCCATCACCGCCTGGCTCCCGCTGAACTCCGAGCCGCGCCAGATCGTGGACCTGGGCTGCGGCACCGGTGCGGGCACCTTTGCCCTCCTTGAACGCTTCCCCGACGCGCACGTCATCGCCGTCGACGCCTCCGCCGGCCACCTGCAGCTCCTGCGCGAGAAGGCATACGCCCGCGGCATGCAGGACCGTGTGCGCACCGTGCAGGCCGACCTCGACACCGACCACTGGCCCGACCTCGGCACACCAGGCCTGGTGTGGGCCTCCGCTTCCATGCATCACATGGCCCGCCCCGACCGCGCACTGGCCGACGTCCACGAACTGCTCGCGCCGGGCGGCCTGTTCGCCGTCGTGGAACTGGACGGTTTCCCCCGCTTCCTGCCCGCCCACGCGCCCGAGGGCCAGCCTGGGCTCGAAGAGCGCGCCCATGCCGCAACCGACAGCTATCACGCCGAACACGTACCCCACCGCGGTGCCGACTGGGGGCCGATGCTGACCGCCGCAGGGTTCACCGTCGAGGACGAGCGCACCATCACCGTGAACATCGAAGGCAACCGCAGTCAGGCCATCGGCCGCTACGCCCACGCCAGCCTGCAGCGCATCCGCGGCGCCGCCGCACCTGCACTCAGCCCCGAAGACCTCGTCGCACTCGACGAACTCCTGGATGTCGACAGCCCACACAGCATCCTGCGCCGAAGCGACCTCGCGGTCCGCACCGAACGCACCGTCTGGGCAGCCCGCCGCGCCTGAACCCGGGCCGCCCTGTTGTCTGTCGGGCAGCGCCGGCAGCCAGTTACTTGCCTCATACGCAACCACTGCCGCGCACCCGCGTGCGTGTCGTCGGCTGAGCAACCATGCCGGCGCACGCCTCGCGCGGCGCTACCGCCGCGCAACCCACGGCGCGGTGGAGAGGAAGGGAGTATCTCCATGACTGCACCTCAGGTGCCCGCCGACCACGAAGCCTGGCGCCAGGGCCGGTGGGAAGAGATCGCCGGAACGAACGGGAAGGGCACGGTCATCGCCAAGGCCAAGATCAACGGCCGCGATCCGCACACCCTGCCCGGCCTGCCCGGCCAGTGGACCACCACAGAAACGGGTGCGCTGACAGTGGCCGCCAAGGCCGAGGACGGCGTACGCGCCAACGGCGAGGCCGTCGACGGAACCACGGAAGTGCCCTCCGGCAGCGTTCTGGAATTCCCCGGCAACCTGAACGGCTTCGCGGGCGGCGCCGATGGCTTCTATGGCGTCATCGTCATGGATCAAAGCCGGGTCGAACGCTCCGGCCTCAGCGGCATCGACCGCTTCCCGTATAACCCGGATTGGGTTTTCGAGGGCCACTACCGGGCTGCGCCGGAAGGGCGGCGTATCGAGGTGGAACGACTGACCGCCCCGCGGAGCACGGAGGCCATCCTCGCTCCCCTCGACCTGGTCGTGACCGTGCACGGCACCGAATACGCCCTCGCCGTTCTTGAGGAGTCTCCCGGGCAGCGCCTGGTGATCTTCACCGACGAGACCAATGGGGACTCCACCCCGCAGATCGGCCGCTGGCTGGTGCTGCCGCTGCTGGAGCCAGGCAGCGCCGTGACCGTGGACTTCAACCAGGCCACGCTCTCGCACCACCACCTGAACCCGGACGTCTTTGTCTGCCCCCTCTCGCCACCCGGCAACCACCTGCCCATGCGCATCGAGGTCGGCGAGCGCGCCCTGATCCACTCCGCCACCGGTCAGAGCTGACCTGCCCCAACCCCCTTTTGCACGTTACCCGTAGCCCGTACAGGAAGAAGACCAGCATGAGTCAGGACCTCAAGGACAAGGCCGTCGCCTACCTCCGCGCACTCGAGTCGCGCGACTGGAAGGCCGCCCGTGCGCTCTGCGCAGAAACCGCCACCGTGTGGCACAACGATGGCAAGGGCGAGCAGTCCATCGAGGAGAACGTCGCGGGAATGGAGGGCCAGATCGAGTCCATCGAGTCGATGCGCTATGAGATCCTCCGCCAGCTCTCTCAGCACGGCGAAGTTCTTCAGCAGCACTTGGTGCACGTCGCCACAAAGAACGGGATGCGCGGCGAGGTGCACGCCGCCGTCTTCTTCGGCTTCAACGACGCCGGAGCGATCACCCGCATCGAGGAGTACGCCAACTTCATCCCCGTCGGCCAGGACAGCTGAGAGCCGAGGTCGGGCCGCTCTGACGGAGTGGCGAACAGGTCGACCCAGCTCACGGTATCGATGTCGTTCACGGGCAGGGAGTTGCTCGGGTAGGTGCCGGGATTTCGTGACTGGGCCACGAACAGGGCAGTGAGGTAGCCCCTGAGGGCGATTGCGACGGGCGTGCCCTTCCTGCTCGCCCGGCTGGTGGAGGTGGTGCAGGAGGTGAGGGCCTGGGCCGCTCGCGCGGCGGGTTCACCAGCAAGCTCCACCTGAGCGCTGACGGGTACTGCCGACCGCTGTCCCTGCTCGTCACCGGCGGGCAACGAGCGGACTGCACCCAGTTCGAGGCCGTCCTGGAGAAGATCCGTGTCCCCCGTGGCGGACCGGGCAGGCCCCGCACCAAGCCCGACAGCCTCGCCGCGGACAAGGCCTACAGCAACGGCCCGTGCCGCCAGTACCTGCGTCGCAGGGGCATCCGGCACACATCCCGGAAAAGGCCGACAGCCAGGCCGCCCGCCGACGCAAGGGCTCACGCGGCGGTCGACCACCGGGCTTCGACGAAGAGCGGTACAAGAAGCGCAACACCGTCGAGCGGGCGATCTACAGGCTCAAGCAGGCAAGGGCCGTGGCCACTCGCTACGACAAACGCGGCTACGTCTTCCTCGGCACCGCCACCGTCGCAGCCCTCGTGATCTGGCTTCGCACATGATCGGGCGAACAAGTCCTAGCCGTTCGCCCCGCGCTCGGAACGGGCCGCTGTTGGGCGGCCTCGTGTAATCATCGCCTCCAGGAACCCTGGGGGTCACGTTCGCACAGGCGGCCCGTCGCCGCCTGGGCGAGCCAGTCGGCCCACCGGCTGATGAGCTCGTCCAGGTCCCCAATGACGAGCGGGATGAAAGCCCAGGCCACCTGGTACAACATCATCCCCGGGCCGACGGCAGCGCGTGATTCGTGGTGAGGGTCGAGCGCGAAGGGGCTCCATCCAGCTGGCGACACCGGGAGTTGCGCGTACGGACCGCTGATCTCGCCGCCTGGTTGTACAGCATTCATCGGATTGCTCAGGGGCGGCAGTTGGAGTTTGATCGGGGTCTCGCCGCCTGCCGCCGCGACGTCTGGTCAGCGCCCGGTCGACGCCCACGGCCGCCGCCGACGCCTGGTGCGAGGCACGCCGAGCCCGGGCGGCGTCCACGTCCGCACGAGTCAAGGGGGAACGCATCCATGCGAAGCAGACTCGGAGTCGCAGCCGTTGCCGTCACCGCCTGCGTGTGCGCGGCGGTGCTGCTGGCGCCCACTGGGGCACAGGCGGCACCGAACGACCCGCACCGCGAGCACCACGGGAAGAAGCCGGGCGCCCGGCACACCGTCCGCCTAAGCCAAGGTGCCGACGGCGCGTCGGACGCCCCGTCGCTCAGCGCCGACGGCCGCTACGCGGTCTTCACGTCATCGGCCTCCAACCTGGTCCCCGGCGACACGAACGGCGCCCCGGACGTCTTCCTGCGGGACCTGAGGACCGGCCGCACCCAGCGTGTCAGCACCGACGCCGCCGGAGGCCAGTCCGGGCTCGGCGGCACCGAGGGAGCCATCAGCGCGAACGGACGGTACCTGGTCTTCGTGTCGGCCTCGACCGACCTGGTTCCGGGCGAAGTCCACGACCAGCACTCGGTCTACTGGCGCGACCTGCGGACCGGGGAAGTGAAGTATGTCGGCAACGACCTCGGCAATTACCTGACGCGGGCGCTGCACGCGTCCGTCAGCGCCGACGGCCGGTATGTCGCGTTCGCCGTGAGCGAGACGGTCCCCCGACCGGGCGCGTTGGTCGCCGTACGCGACATGCGCACCGGGGAGCTGACGAAGCACCCGTTCGCCCTGCACCGGGCCACCGGGCCGCTGCTCAGCGACGACGGCAGCGTCATGGTGTACACGAACAGCAGCTACTGGCCCTACGACAATCCGGCCTCCGACGTAAAGGTGGCTGACCCGCTCACCGGGACCCACCGGTCGCTGCACACCACGCCCGACGGCGCCCGTGGCAACGGCAGGGGGTCCCAGGCCGGCATCAGCGGCAACGGCCGCTACGCCTCCTTCACCTCGACGTCCACCGACCTCGGCCCCGACGACACCAACGGCGACGGTTCCAACGTCTTCGTCCGCGACCTGCGCACCGACGCCCTGCGCATCGTCGAGGCGCCCGACCCCGCCCTGTCGACCGCCGACGGGGCGCTGAGCCGCGACGGCCGGTACCTGCTCTTCCGGGCGTTCGCGGGCACGTCGGACCCGGGCACCTGGTACCTGCGCGACCTGCGCCACGGTCGCACCAGGGTGGCGATCACCGACGCCGCCGGCACGCGGGTCCAGGCCGACACCGGGGACCGGCCGCTCGACGCCCGGGCCCGGACGGTGGCCTTCTCCTCCACGGCCGACAACCTCGCCCCGGGCCCGCGCAGCCCGAAAGCGGACGCCTACGTGCGACGGCTGCGCTGACCGCCGCCCCACCACCCCATGAGTTCACAGATTGCCCGACGCGCGTCGGTTCTCACCGACACGCGTTGACGACATCCCTACATCAGGCGCGGCCAGGAGGCGCTTAGGTGATGCCGACGTCCCCGGCGGACGTCGCGGCGAGCGCCACGACCTTCCAGATCGCGGCGGGAACCCCAGCCCGGGGGGACTGTAAATCGTTCGGCTCTGGCCCGTAGTTGGTGGTGACGTTGGGTGTCTGTCAGGGCAGGAGG
>NZ_DF968201.1:0-1573 GCF_001270025.1 Streptomyces azureus
TGCGATGGATATCAACTCCCTTATCAGCACGGTGTTTTCCGGGCTGTCGGTGCTCGTCGTCGAGGACGTGGAGGGCTGTGGTGACGCAGTGGTGGTCACGGCCCGCACGCGAGATGTGGCGGTGCCGTGTCCGGTGTGCCGGACACCGACGGCGAAGGTGCACGGGTATCACCGCCGGACGGTGACGGACGTGCCGGTCGACGGCCGCCCCGTTGTCATCCACCTGCGGGCACGGCGGCTGGTCTGTCCGGTCCTGGGCTGCCGGAGGCAGACCTTCCGCGAGCAGATTCCCGGACTGCTGGAACGCCATCAGCGCCGCACGGTGCGGCTTGCCTGGCAAATATCCCAGGTGGCACGGGAGTTATGCGGTCGGGCGGCCGCACGCCTCGCCGGCCTGCTGGCCGTGCCCGTCTCCCGCAGCACCGCGCTACGCCATCTGCGACGCCTGCCGCTGCCACAGCAGGCGGTCCCGCGGGTGATCGGCGTGGATGATTTCGCCCTGCGCCGCCGCCACCGGTACGCCACGATCATCACAGATGCCGAAACCGGCCGACGCGTCGCGGTCCTGCCCGACCGCGAGAGGGCCACTCTGGAGTCCTGGCCGCGCGAACATCCTGCCGAAATCGTGTGCCGCGACGGCTCGGCCACCTACGCCGAGGCCATCCGCCGCGCCCTGCCCGACGCGGTGCAGGTCAGCGACCGATGGCACCTCTGGCGCAACCTCTGCGACAAAGTCCAGCTCGAGGTCCGCGCGCACACCGGATGCTGGGCCACCATCAATCCGACCCGCCCCGGTGGAGTACGCGAGCAGACCACCCGCGAACGCTGGAACAAGATCCACGACCTCCTCGGCCAGGGCGTCGGCCTGCTCGACTGCTCCCGCCGCCTCGGAGTGGCCCTGAATACCGTCAAACGCTACGCCCGCATGCCCAAGCCCCAGGCTCTGCGCATCGCCCCGGCCTACCGGCCCACCCTCGTCGACCCCTACCGCGACCATCTGCGCGCCCGCCGCGCGGCTGAACCGGCAGTTCCTGTCACCCAACTGCTGGGAGAGATAAGGGAGCTGGGCTACACCGGCAGCGCGAACCTCCTGGTCCGCTACCTCAACCAGGGCCGCGCCGAAGGCGACCGCCCTGTCACCACCCCACGTCACGCCAGCCGCCTCCTGCTCACCGACCCCGAAAACCTGCGCCCGAAGGAAACGACCCTGCTGGAGAAGATCGTCGCGGCCTGCCCGGAGATGACCGCACTCGCCGATCTCGTACGCGGCTTCGCCACCCTGCTGAAACCGGCCGAGGGCAACGACGTGAAACTCACCGAGTGGATCACGGCCGCCCGCACCGTCGACCTACCCCACCTGCGCAGCTTCACCAACGGCCTCGAGATCGACCGGCCCGCCGTGAACGCCGGACTCACCTTGCCCTACCACAACGGCCGCACCGAAGGCGTCAACACCCGCACCAAGAGGATCATGAGACAGATGCACGGACGCGCAGGATTCGACCTCCTCCGCCACCGCATCCTCCTGCCCTGACAGACACCCAACGTCACCACCAACTACGGGCCAGAGCCG
>NZ_DF968202.1:0-86926 GCF_001270025.1 Streptomyces azureus
GCGCAGCGACGATCTGGATCAGCGGCCTCTTACGAAGCCCATTGATCACAACTAAAGACAGCCCCTAGATGAGCCCGTGCTCCTCCAGGTAGTCCAACTGCGCCCGCACCGACAGTTCCGCCGCCGGCCACAGGGAGCGGTCGACGTCGGCGTAGACGTGGGCGACGACTTGCCCAGGGGTTCGGTAGCCGTCCTCGACGGCCGTTTCCACCTGGGCGAGGCGATGGGCGCGGTGGGCGAGGTAGTACTCGACGGCGCCCTGGGCGTCCTCCAGGACCGGGCCGTGGCCCGGGAGCACCGTGTGGACGCCGTCGTCGACCGTGAGGGACCTGAGGCGCCGCAGGGAGTCCAGGTAGTCGCCGAGACGGCCGTCGGGGTGGGCCACGACCGTCGTACCGCGGCCCAGGATCGTGTCGCCGGTCAGGACCGCCCGGTCGGCGGGGAGATGGAAGCAGAGGGAGTCGGCGGTGTGGCCGGGGGTCGGGACGATCCTCAGTTCGAGGCCGCCGGTGGTGATCACGTCCCCGGCGGCCAGGCCCTCGTCGCCCAACCGCAGTGCCGGATCGAGCGCACGCACGCGCGTGCCGGTCAGTTCGGCGAACCGGGCGGCGCCCGCCGCGTGGTCGGGGTGACCGTGGGTCAGCAGGGTCAGGGCGACGCGCTTGCCGGCCCGCTCGGCCGTGGCGACGACATGGCGCAGGTGTCCCTCGTCGAGCGGGCCCGGGTCGACCACCACCGCCAGGTCCGAGTCGGGCTCGGAGAGGATCCAGGTGTTCGTGCCGTCCAGGGTCATCACCGACGGGTTCGGGGCCAGGACGTTGACGGCCCGCGCGGTGGCGGGACCCGAGAGGTCCCCGCCGCGAGGCCGGCCGGGAAGGGCTGCTGCGTCCGTCATGCGGTGGCTCCACCGGTCGGGGCGGTCGGGATGTGCTTGGTGAACTCGTCGTGGCCCGGCCAGGAGAGCACGATCTCGCCGTCCACCAGGCGGGCGGTGGCCAGGACGGGCGTGAGGTCCCGCCCCGGGGCGGCCGCGAGTGCCTGGGCGGCGCTCTCGTACGCTGTCAGCTGGCGCAGGGTCGCGATGGTCGGCGGCATCATCAGCAGCTCGCCCTTGTCGTACCCGGCCGCCGCCTCGCCCGCGGCGATCCACACCGTACGGTCGGCCTCCGAGGAGGCGTTGCGGGTGCGCTGCCCCTCGGGGAGGGCGGCCACGAAGAACCAGGTGTCGTAACGGCGGGCCTCGAACTCCGGGGTGATCCAGCGGGTCCAGGCGCCGAGCAGGTCGGAGCGCAGGACCAGGCCGCGGCGGTCCAGGAACTCCGCGAAGGACAGGTCCCGGGCGACCAGGGCGGCACGGTCGGCCTCCCAGTCGGCGCCGGTGGTGTCGCCGACGACCGAGTCGGGCGTCGGGCCGGCGAGCAGCACACCGGCCTCCTCGTACGTCTCCCGTACGGCCGCGCAGACGATCGCCTGGGCCGCCGTCTCGTCGACGCCGAGCCGGTCCGCCCACCACGCGCGTGTGGGGCCCGCCCAGCGGACCTGGTGGTCGTCGTCCCGGGGGTCGACGCCGCCGCCCGGATACGCGTACGCGCCTCCGGCGAAGGCCATGGAGGCGCGTCTGCGCAGCATGTGGACGGCGGGGCCGGTGCCGGTGTCCTTCAGGAGCATGACGGTGGCCGCGCGCTTCGGGGTGACCGGAGTGAGGGTGCCGGCCGCGAGTGCGCGGATGCGGTCCGGCCACTCCGGGGGGTACCACTGACCGTTCGCCATGGGCGCGAGGCTATCCCGTGACAGGCGGATGTTCGAGTGGCCCCGGGGACGGATTCCGCAGCTAGTGCCCCGGCAGGCAACGTTTGCCCGTCAAGGAGCGGCGTCCGGTGCGTGCTCTGGGGGTACCGCCTGCTCGAAGAGCTTGGGGGAGTGCCGGCCGGAAGCCCTCGTACTGGATGTACTCGGGCTTTCGGCCGGTGCGGCGAGAGGGCGTACCGGGCGTCGCGACGGGGCGAACGTTGCCTGCCGGGGCACTAGGACCACCGAAAGGGTGTTATGCGAGCTCCACCTGGATCTCGACCTCCACGGGTGCGTCCAGCGGCAGCACCGCCACGCCCACCGCGCTGCGCGCGTGCACGCCCTTGTCGCCGAGGACCTGGCCGAGCAGCTCGCTCGCGCCGTTCAGCACCGCGGGCTGGCCCGTGAAGTCCGAGGCCGAGGCCACGAAGCCCACGACCTTCACCACGCGCGCGATGCGGTCCAGGTCACCGGCGACGGACTTGACGGCGGCCAGGGCGTTCAGCGCACACGTGCGTGCCAGCTCCTTGGCCTCCTCCGGGGTGACCTCCGCACCGACCTTGCCGGTGACCGGAAGCTTGCCGTCCACCATCGGGAGCTGCCCGGCGGTGTAGACATACGGCCCGGACTGCACGGCGGGCTGGTAGGCGGCGAGCGGCGGGACGACGTCGGGCAGGGTCAGGCCGAGCTCGGCCAGCTTCGCCTCGACGGCGCTCATTACTGCTTCTCCCGCTTCAGGTAGGCCACGAGCTGCTCGGGGTTGTTCGGCCCGGGCACGACCTGGACGAGCTCCCAGCCGTCCTCGCCCCAGGTGTCCAGAATCTGCTTCGTGGCGTGGACGAGCAGCGGCACGGTTGCGTATTCCCACTTGGTCATGCGGCCGACTCTAGCCGCTGCCGAAGAGGGGTCACACGGCCGACCACGCCCCGGGCGTCCGCCCTCCTCGGCGATGGTTATCCACAGTCTCCCGCGTAGCTCGGGCACAGACTGGTTAGGCTCGAATACGTGAGCAGGCTCCAGGTCGTCAGCGGCAAGGGCGGTACCGGCAAGACCACGGTGGCCGCGGCCCTAGCGCTGGCCCTGGCCACGGAGGGGAAGCGGACGCTTCTCGTCGAGGTCGAGGGCCGTCAGGGCATCGCGCAGCTCTTCGAAACGGAAGCGCTGCCTTATGAGGAGCGGAAGATCGCCGTCGCTCCCGGGGGCGGGGAGGTGTACGCGCTGGCCATCGACCCCGAACTGGCCCTTCTGGACTACCTCCAGATGTTCTACAAACTGGGGAGCGCCGGACGGGCCCTGAAGAAGCTCGGGGCGATCGACTTCGCCACCACCATCGCGCCCGGCCTGAGGGACGTACTCCTCACCGGCAAGGCGTGCGAGGCGGTGCGGCGCAAGGACCGCAGCGGGCGGTTCGCCTACGACTACGTCGTCATGGACGCACCGCCCACCGGGCGCATCACGCGCTTCCTGAACGTCAACGACGAGGTGGCCGGTCTCGCCAAGATCGGCCCGATACACAATCAGGCCCAGGCCGTGATGCGGGTGCTGAAGTCGCCGGAGACGGCCGTGCACCTGGTGACGCTGCTGGAGGAGATGCCCGTCCAGGAGACCGTGGACGGCATCGCCGAGCTGCGGTCGGCCCGGCTGCCGGTGGGGCGGATCATCGTGAACATGGTGCGGCCGGAGGTGTTGGACGCGGCCGACCTGGAACTCGTACGGACGGCCCCGCGTTCCACGGTTGCGCGGTCGCTGTCGTCCGCCGGGCTCGGCGGGGCGAGGCGCGGCGGGCGCGCGGAGCGGCTGGTGGATCCGCTGCTCACCCAGGCCGAGGAGTACGCCGAGCGGTACACGCTGGAGCACGAGCAGCGTGCGGTGCTCACCGAGCTGGGCCTGCCGCTGCACGAACTGCCGCTGTTCGCCGAGGGCATGGACCTGGCGGGGCTGTACGAGCTGGCCCGCGAGCTGCGCGAGCAGGGCGTGTCATGAGCCGGGCAGGCCGCGGCCCCCGGAACAGCTCACAGGCAAGGCCCGTCTTGAGTCGGAAGCAGGGGATGTCATGAGTCGTCCGGACCCGGCCCACACCCACGACCCGGCCCGCCACCACCTGCCCCCCGCTCGCGTGCTCGACATCGACCCGCTGCTGGAGGACCCGAAGACCCGCATCGTGGTGTGCTGCGGCTCGGGCGGGGTCGGGAAGACCACGACCGCGGCGGCCCTGGGGCTGCGCGCGGCCGAGCGGGGCCGCAAGGTGGTCGTCCTCACCATCGACCCGGCCCGCCGGCTCGCCCAGTCCATGGGCATCGACTCCCTCGACAACACCCCGCGCCGGGTGAAGGGCATCGACGACTCCGCGGGCGGCGAGCTCCACGCGATGATGCTCGACATGAAGCGCACCTTCGACGAGATCGTCGAAGCGCACGCGGACCCCGAGCGGGCCGCCGCGATCCTGGGCAATCCCTTCTACCAGTCGCTCTCGGCGGGCTTCGCGGGCACGCAGGAGTACATGGCGATGGAGAAGCTCGGGCAGCTGCGGGCCAGGGACGAGTGGGACCTGATCATCGTCGACACGCCGCCGTCCCGCTCGGCGCTGGACTTCCTGGACGCGCCCAAGCGGCTCGGGTCGTTCCTGGACGGGCGGCTGATCCGACTGCTGACGGCGCCGGCGAAGCTGGGCGGCCGGGCCGGGATGAAGTTCCTGAACGTCGGGATGTCGATGATGACCGGCACTCTCGGCAAGCTGCTCGGCGGCCAGCTCCTCAAGGACGTCCAGACGTTCGTGTCCGCGATGGACACGACCTTCGGCGGGTTCCGCACCCGCGCCGACGCGACGTACAAGCTGCTCCAGGCGCCCGGAACGGCGTTCCTCGTGGTCGCGGCCCCGGAGCGGGACGCGCTGCGCGAGGCCGCGTACTTCGTGGAGCGGCTGGCCGCGGAGGACATGCCGCTCGCCGGGCTGGTGCTCAACCGGGTCCACGGCAGCGGCGCCGACCGGCTGTCGGCCGAGCGGGCGCTCGCCGCTGCGGAAAATCTTGAAGAGCCCCGCATTGTGGATCAGGAGGGCGGGAAAGCAGTACTTCGTAACTCCCCCGACACGTACGACAGTTCAGGCTCTCCCACATCCGAAACGCCAGCTCCGGCTGCTGCTCCGGCTTCTGACGGTGGCTCCCCCGCCGAGGACGCCGAGAACACCGAGCGCTCCGTCGACCAGCTCACGGCAGGCCTGCTGAGGCTGCACGCCGAACGTATGCAGTTGCTCTCCCGTGAGCAGCGCACGCGTGACCGCTTCACCGCGCTCCACCCGGAGGTGGCCGTGACAGAAGTGGGCGCGCTGCCCGGCGACGTGCACGACCTCACGGGACTGCGCGACATCGGCGACCGGCTCGCGGCGAACGAGCGCGAACTGCCCGAGACCGAGCTGCCCGAGGCGGGCACCCGGCCCGAGGCGAGTGCGTGAGCGTCCAGGCGGATGCGTGAGCGTCCAGGCGGATGCGTGAGCGTCCAGGCGGATGCGTCTGGGCACAACGCAAGTGCGCCTGAGCACAACGCGAGTGCCTGAGGGCGACCCTGCGCTGCCCACGAACCTGTCTCCGTGCGGGGCCTGAGCCCCGACCTGGGCCCGAGAAGCCCCCGAAGGGAACCCCTCAGCTCACCGCCGCGTAGTTCTCGTAGATCTCGTCGTCATCGAGCGGTACGACACCGCACCCACGCTCGTACTCCGAGCGCGCGGTCTCCAGCAGCCGACGCCAGGAGGTCACTGTGGGCCGCCTGCGCAGCAGTGCGCGGCGTTCCCGCTCCGTCATGCCTCCCCACACGCCGAACTCGACGCGGTTGTCCAGCGCGTCGGCCAGGCACTCCGTGCGCACCGGGCATCCGGTGCACACCGCCTTGGCCCTGTTCTGCGCTGCTCCTTGAACGAACAGTTCATCCGGATCGGTAGTGCGGCAGGCCGCCTGCGCACTCCAGTCGGTTACCCAGCCCATACCGGCGCCGTCCTCTCCCGAATCGAGGCTCCCCCACGGCGGCAGCGGCATATTCACCGCCGCCAGTTGAGGACGTTACGGAAGGTGGGCACAGCGCAACACCCCCAGCGGGCCCAATCTTGAATGGTCCGAACGGACTATGGGTAAGCGGCAGATCACCCGGGGGAGTGAGCTGGCGACATATGTAACCTTCCCGGCAAACCAGGACAGTTCAGTTGCGTCACAACGGACGCCGTATGACACACAAGGCGGATTCGGACACGACCCCATCAAAAAAGTCGGGGAACACCCGGAACGATTCGGGGTCGCCGGACGTATTGATACGTGGCCTCACTGCTGTGACAGTTGAGAGCAGCTTAGGCCAAGGCCTATACGCCTGTCCGGCGAATGAGAACGTAGGCTGCCCTCATGCCAAAGAAGCGCTCGGGCGGTGGTCTGTCACCCACGCAACAGGCCGCCAAGTTCCTCGGAGTCAGTGTTCTCGCGGGAGCCGTGCTGGCCGGTATCGCGCTGCCCGCGGTGGGCGCGCTGGGGCTGGCGGCGAAGGGATCGGTCGAGAGCTTCGACGAGCTCCCGGCCAACATGAAGACCCCGCCCCTGAGCCAGCGCACCACGATCCTCGACGCCGGCGGCGGCAAGATCGCCACGGTCTACTCGCGCGACCGCACGGTGGTCCCCCTCAAGGACGTCTCGCCGTACATGCAGAAGGCGATCGTCGCGATCGAGGACTCGCGCTTCTACCAGCACGGCGCGGTCGACCTGAAGGGCGTCCTGCGCGCCCTCAACAAGAACGCGCGCAGCGGTGAGGTCGCCCAGGGCGCCTCCACCCTGACGCAGCAGTATGTGAAGAACGTCTTCGTCGAGGAGGCCGGCGACGACCCGACGAAGGTCGCGCAGGCCACCCAGCAGACCATCGGCCGCAAGATCCGCGAACTGAAGTACGCGATCCAGGTCGAGGAGGAGCTCGGGAAGAAGAAGATCCTCGAGAACTACCTGAACATCACGTTCTTCGGCCAGCAGGCCTACGGCATCGAGGCCGCGGCCCAGCGCTACTTCTCCAAGTCCGCCAAGGACCTGAACGTCCAGGAGGCCGCCCTCCTCGCCGGCATCGTCCAGTCGCCCAGCCGGTACGACCCGGTCAACGACGAGGCGGAGGCCACCAAGCGCCGCAACATCGTGCTCCAGCGCATGGCCGACGTCGGCGACATCTCGCGGGCGCAGGCCACCGAGGCGATGAAGGCGCCGCTGGGCCTGAAGGTCAGCAAGCCCAAGAACGGCTGCATCACGGCGACCAAGGGCGCGGGCTTCTTCTGCGACTACGTGCGCGAGGTCTTCCTGAACGACCCGGTCTTCGGCAAGACCAAGGAGAAGCGGGCGACGGTCTGGAACCAGGGCGGCCTGACGATCCGCACCACCCTCGACCCGCAGGCCCAGGAGTCGGTGCAGCAGTCGATCAAGGACCACGTCTACACGAGCGACGACGTGGCGACCGCGGCCACCATCGTCGAACCCGGCACCGGGAAGATCGTCGCGATGGGCCAGTCACGTCCGTACGGCGTCGACATCAAGAAGGGCGAGACGACCCTCAACCTGTCCGTCAACGGCGACATGGGCGGCGGCATGGGCTACCAGCCCGGTTCGACGTTCAAGCCGATCGTGGCCGCCGCGGCCCTCGAGGACGGCATGCCGGCGAACAAGGTGTACTCCTCGCCCTACCAGATGGCGTACCCAAGCCCGGTCTCGGCGTGCGACGGCAAGAGGTGGGTGAACGACCGCGACGACCCGGCCAAGCTCGAGAACGAGAACGAGTCCGAGGTCGGCCCGTACGACATGAAGGAAGCGACCGCCAAGTCGGTCAACACCTACTACGTGCAGATGATCAGCGACATCGGCATCTGCCCGGTCACGACGATGGCGAAGAAGATGGGCGTCGAGCGGGCCGACGGTGACAAGATGCCCCAGGTGCCCTCCATCGCCCTCGGCACCCAGGAGATGTCGCCGCTGACCATGGCGAATGCGTACGCGACCTTCGCCTCGCGCGGGATGCACTGCACGCCGGTCGCCATCGAGTCGGTCACCCAGCGCGTCGGAGACCAGAAGAAGTCGCTCCAGGTCCCGAAGTCGACGTGCTCGCGTGCGATGTCGGAGAAGACCGCCGACACCATCAACGAGCTGCTGAAGGGCGTCGTCGAGGACGGTACGGGCAAGAAGGCCGGC
This sequence comes from Streptomyces azureus, assembly GCF_001270025.1. Taxonomy (NCBI): domain Bacteria; kingdom Bacillati; phylum Actinomycetota; class Actinomycetes; order Kitasatosporales; family Streptomycetaceae; genus Streptomyces; species Streptomyces azureus. Next base: position 7,983 of record NZ_DF968202.1, read on the forward strand.
CTCGGCAGCCGCCCCAGCGCCGGCAAGACCGGTACGACCGACGAGCGTTACGCGGCCTGGTTCGTGGGCTACACGCCGAACTTGGCCGGTGCCGTGTGGGTCGGCGACCCGGCACACAAGCGGAAGATGATCAACATCACCATCGGCGGCCGGCCGCACGACAAGGTCTTCGGCGGTGAGGTCCCCGGCCCGATCTGGGGCGACATGATGAACGGCGCGCTGGAGGGCAAGCCCGTCGAGCAGTTCAACACCGTCCACATCCCCGACGGCATCGACCGGGACCGCGGCGACGGGAACGGCGACGACGAGGGCCGCGGCGACGGGAACGACGGCAACGGCTTCATCGGCGGCCTGGTCGGCGGCAACAACGGAGGCGGAGGCGATCCCCTCCCGACACCCTCCTTCTCCATTCCCGAGGGCTTCTTCCGGGGCCAGGACAACGGGGGCGGGAACGGGAACGGGAACGGCGGACGGCGCGACTGAGCCGGCAGGACACCGCACGGAGCGGGCGCAGCTCGACTCCGGTGCCTACAGCCATTACGCGGGACCAGTCACCGTGACGCAGACCAACGGGCACCGCATCGACCTCGGCGGTGGCGAGGACATCGGGGGCCTGTGGGCCGGCAGGAGTGTCAAGGGCGTCCAACTGCGGGTGAACGTGCGTCGCTGAAGCCTGCGAACCGCTTTCCTCTCGACCCTCCCGAGGAGACTCGAGAGGAAAGCGGCATACCCCGACGGCGCATCCGGCCCGTGATGCCCCTTACCCGGTACGGCCGACCTCCCTGCAACCATGTGCAGGCAGGTCGACGGCGTTCGCCGCGGTTCAGCCGGCCAGCAGCTTCTTCACCGCGGCGGCGACCCGGCCGCCCTCCGCCTGCCCGGCCACCTTCGGGTTCACGATCTTCATGACGGCACCCATGGCCCGGGGCCCCTCGGCACCCGCAGCCTTCGCCTCCTCGACGGCCTGCGCGACGATCGCGTTCAGCTCGTCGTCGGAGAGCTGCTTGGGCAGGTAGGCGGCGAGCACCTCGCCCTCCGCCTTCTCCCGCTCGGCGCTCTCGACACGACCGCCCTGGGCGAAAGCCTCGGCGGCCTCGCGACGCTTCTTCGCCTCGCGGGTGATCACCTTCTGCACCTCGTCGTCGGAGAGCTCGCGCTTCTCCTTGCCCGCGACCTCCTCCTTGGTGATCGCGGCGAGCGTCAGCCGGAGCGTCGAGGAGCGGAGCTCGTCGCGCTCCTTGATCGCGGCGTTGAGGTCATCCTGAAGCTTCGACTTGAGCGTGGTCATGGGGTTGATTGTCGCAGGTGCGGCGTGAAAGGCGCCCCTTGATTTAGGGGGGCGGTGAGGCAAGGGCAGGCACCGCCGGGGCATTTCGCGCGCCGCCGGACGCAGGCGACCGGCGCGGTCTGACACGATGGTCGTATGCACGCGCGATACGGAGTCCCCCTGGGAATCACGGCGGCTGGTGCCGCCGGTCTGTTGTACGCGGCGGGCTTCGAGGCCCGCTCCTTCCGCCTCCGCCGGGTCACGGTCCCGGTCCTGCCCCCGGGAATGCGCCCCCTGCGTGTGCTCCAGGTCTCCGACATCCACATGGTCAGCGGTCAGCGCAAGAAGCAACGCTGGCTGCGGTCCCTGGCGGGTCTGCGCCCCGACTTCGTGATCAACACGGGCGACAACCTCTCCGACCCGGAGGGTGTCCCGGAGGTCCTCGACTCGCTCGGCCCCCTGATGGAGTTCCCGGGCGCATACGTCTTCGGCTCCAACGACTACTACGGCCCCGTGCTCCGCAACCCCGCCCGCTACCTGCTCGAAAAGGTGCAGGGCCGCCACGGCCTGAACGGCAACCCGCCGGCCGTCGGCGTGGTGCACAACCCGTGGGAGGACATGCGGGACGCCTTCGACGCGGCGGGCTGGCTGAACCTGACGAACACGCGCGGCACGCTCAAGATCGAGGGTGTCTCGCTGGAGCTGACGGGCCTGGACGACCCGCACATCAAGCGGGACCGCTACGAGCAGGTGGCCGGCGGCCCGTCGGACTCGGCCGACTTCTCCATGGGCGTGGTCCACGCGCCGTACCTGCGCACCCTGGACGCCTTCACGGCCGACGCCTACCCCTTGATCCTGGCCGGCCACACCCACGGCGGCCAGCTGTGCATCCCCTTCTACGGCGCCCTGGTCACCAACTGCGATCTGGACACGGACCGCGTGAAGGGCCTGTCCACGCACACGGCGGAGGGCCGTACGTCGTACCTGCACGTCTCGGCGGGCTGCGGCACGAACCGCTACACACCGGTACGGTTCGCGTGCCCGCCGGAGGCGACGTTGCTGACGTTGGTGGGGCGGGAGTAGCGGGAGTCACTGCCCACGGTAGGGCTCGAGGAGCCCGAGAGGGCGGAGAGGGCCGAGAGGGCGGAGGGAGACGATGAGAGACGGTGGTGAGGCCCGTTAACCCACATAGCCCGCCTAAATCGCCCCCTATGTCCGCTTCTGTCAGCGTGGGGGCATGCCCGCCCCGATACCCAGGGACATACCGGATCTCCCCGCGATTCCGGGCAAGCCCGCGCTGAAGCCCTCGCCCGTCCCCGCCACGGCCGTCGTCACCCCGGTCCGCCGCCCGGCGGCTGCGGCCTTCCGGCTGCTGGTCGCCCTGGCGGCAGCAGCCGGCGTGACGCTCGAAGTACTCCTGGGCGACACTTCCCGAACCCTGGGTTACTTCGCGATCCAGAGCAACATCCTGCTCGCCCTGGTCATGGCCTTCTCGGCCCGCCGCGCGTGGACGGCCAGCCGCCCGCTACCAGGAGCCGTGCTGGGCGCGACCCTGCTCTACGTCGTCATCGCGGCCCTGGTGCACCACCTGCTCCTGGCGAACGAGGCGAGCCCCTTCTCCCTCACGGGCGAGGCCGCGGCCGCCCCGACGGGCTGGCAGGCCGTCGCCCACCACACCCTCCACACGCTGACCCCGATCGCGGCCGCACTGGACTGGCTCCTGCTCACGCCCCCGGGCCGCCTGCACCTGCGCCAGGCCAGCGCCTGGCTCCTCTACCCCCTGGCCTACCTGGTCTTCTCCCTCACCCGAGGCGAACTGCTCCTCCCGGGCACCCCCGACCGCTACCTCTACCCTTTCCTGGACGTCGACCAGGACGGCTACAAGAAGGCCCTAGGCAACGCCCTCCTCCTCGGCCTCTCCTTCTACGCCCTCGCGACCCTCCTCGTGGCCCTCGACCACGCCCGCCCGAACCCCCTCCGCCACCCGTGGAAAACCGGATTTCGTCTCTAGCCACCAGTGGGCTAAAGTAAACGTCGTCGCCGCGACAGCAGCGACATCGGGGTGTAGCGCAGCTTGGCAGCGCGCTTCGTTCGGGACGAAGAGGTCGTGGGTTCAAATCCCGCCACCCCGACGCTGGTCAGAGGCCCATTCGCTTGATCGCGAATGGGCCTCTTTCATGCCCGGGGGGCCAAACAGGGGGCCAAACGAATCCGGTCAGGCCACCGCGTCGTCCTCTCCTTCCTCCTCCGCGTCCTCCCCTTCCTGATCTTCGGCGAAGATGTCGTCCATCGCTTCGGCGCCCTCAGTGATGACCGGCCGGAGCTGCTTGCGGTAGACCGCCTCTGTGGTCGCCTGGCTTGTGTCGAGTACGACACGGGCGCACGGCACGCGGCTGAGTCGACACGGCAGGCGGCGCTCTCGCTCGCGACCGAGGCTGACCATGCGGAGGTCGCCGGGTGGGCGCACGAGAGGCGGGCATGGTTCGCTCTCACGACCGGCGACTACCGCGGTGTCATCGCAGCGGCGCGGGCCGGAGCTGAGACGGCGCAGCACCACGGCGTGGCCGTGCAGCTCGCAGCCCAGGAAGCCAAGGCGTGGGCCCGGATCGGGGACCGCCGGCAAGTCGAGGTGGCCTTGGACAAGGGGCGGCGGTTGCTCGAAGGGATGCCGTACCCCGAGAACCTGGACAACCACTTCGTGGTGGACCCTGCCAAGTTCGACTTCTACGCGATGGACTGCTACCGCCTGGTCGGCGAAGACAAGCTGGCGCGCACACTCGCCGACGAGGTGCTGAGGGCAGGAACAGACTTCGACGGCACCGAGCGCTCACCGATGCGCAACGCGGAAGCGCGGGTCACGCTGGGAGTCACGGCAGCGCGTGAGGGCGACTTGGAGCAGGCACTCATCATGGGTGAGCGGGCTCTCGAAGGGGACCGCCAGTCGGTGCCGTCGCTCATCATGACGAGCCGGGAACTCGCTGCCGAGATGCGACGCCGGTACAGCTCCGAACCAGCGGCTCAGGACTACCTTGCGCGGCTTCACTCGCTTGCCGAGCAGAAGCCGGGCTTCATGCCCCGCTAGGAGGTCACGAGCGCCTGACTGGAGTTTCTTGGGCGTTGGACTCCCGAAACGCACCAAGGGGGCCCGCTCATGGAGCGGCCCCCTTCTTCGGAGCGGCCTGAACTCACTAGGCCACGGGCTTGGGCAGCTCGTAGGCCGAATCGTTCTTGAACTCTGCAAGGCTCTCGCGGAGGCGGTCCTTGTCTTCATCGGTGTAGTTCGCGCTACTCCCCGCGAGCAGGTAGGCGATGAGTTCCGCCGTACGGTTGTAGTTCTCGTTTCGGGCGACGATTCGATCTCCTGCAGAGACGAGCACGTCGCGCCACAGCGGGCTGTGCATGTCCCAGTTGATCTTGTTGAGCCGCTTGATCGCCTGGACGTTCTTAAGACCGTAGCGTCGAGTGGCAATGAGGAGCCCGCGCATTACCGCAATTTGCGCTGCGGGCTTCAGCAGCAGGTTGTCAGTTTCGTTCTTGCGAAGCGTGGAGATGAGGTCCGGTGCATCGACGGCTTCCTTGAAGACGCTGAGGTGCTCAAGGAGGCTGGTCCACCACTGCGCCACATGGTCGTAAGCAGCGTCCAATTCATGGTCGCTCGGGCGGACGACGCGCTCTTTTTCCTCGAAGTGGAAGCCGTTCTCCTTGCAGATCGCCTTGACGGTCTCGTATACGGCGCTGACTGTGGTGATTTGGGAACTCCGGTCCGACAGGGTGTTGCTCCTCCAATTGACGATGAGCTCGCCCTTGGAGTCTGCAACACTGAGGGGTTCCCCGGCCGCGACGAGCTTGCGGGTAAGGATGGCGTACCCGTCATCCTCGCTGGTGATGATGTTGTCGCTGCGCCCAGTGGGCTTGGCCGACCGGTTGATTTTGTTGAAGATGCGCCGAGTGGTCTCCGATCCATAGAACGGGATGAAGATCACGGCCAGCTCGTCCTCCCTCACCGCACCGACGAACGGACCGGTAATCTCCTGTCCCTTGTCGTTCACGCGGTTGATGAGGGCACGCAACGCTGACCATCGGTGCTGCCCATCCAGGACGATAAGGTCGCCTCCATCGATGGTCAGGACGCCCAGTTGCTGGATGACCTCGTTGTACGCCGCTGGGGTCTCGCCGTTGAGCCACTTACCGAACGACTCATAGGCGAAGACCTTAGGCTCGTAAATCAGGACGATGATGGAGCCGAAGAAGCGGTCCTCCGCGTTCGCGAGGTAAGGCACGATCTCCTCGCGGACTCGCTTGTCATTGAGCGCCCGCTGAAGCCGCTCTTCGATGCTCAGGTTGGCCCAGTCGTCACCCTTGCTCGCCGCGCGGGCGATAGCGGCAAGGTCTGCGGCGCGCAGCTTGGCGTTGTAGTACTCGATGGAACCCATCTTGCTCTTGATCGCCGGAACAGTGGTCGTCATGATGACCCCTCCTTGGTGGTGGTGTATCGGATGTGGTTGCACAGAGGGTGCAGGTCGCGAATGAGGCGCTGTTCAAGAGCCTTCTGGTGCTCGCCGTGAGCGAGCACCCATGAGAAGTGAATGCACCCGGCTGGGCGTCGGAGTGCACGGCGAAGCCGTTGGTTGTGGCTGTACTCGTAGTGAGCGTGAAAGCGGTCGTACAAGCAGTCGCTTCGGCCGATGTACAGGGAGCCTCGCATGTCATGGATGACGTACACGCCACCCAGCCTCGGCACCGCCAGACACTGACTCGGCCAATAGGGGACCGAACCATCTACTGCCAGAGCGGGAGCTTCAAGGAGCGCGTTCTCCTCACGCGCCTCGGCGCCCGTACCGCCCGCTGCCATCGTCACCTCGCGACTGTTTGTACAAACTCCTGACACGTCTTCACCGTGACACTGTTTCTGCAAACTGACAAGCTCTGGCCACAAACAGACGGTCAGTCACATGCTCACCACCGCCCCACACTGGGGGGCCAAAGAGGGGGCCAAACGACGCACTCGTCCACGGATCGTCCTGGACGACGACGGACAGTCCCGAGGAATACACGTGCAGGTCAGTGACGTCGTAGCAAGGTCACGGAGGGCCCGATCGCGTTCGGGACGAAGAGGTCGTGGGTTCAAATCCCTCCACCCCGACAGCTGAACCACCAGGTCAGGCCCGGTGCTGAGAGATCAGAACCGGGCCTGATTTGCTTTGCGGCCCAGTTTTGGGAGCCGTTTGGGAGCCGACTTCGAGGACCGGCTCCCGAGCAGGTGGATCCTTCGCTCACCAGGGACTGTCAGTGCACGCGATTAGTCTCCTGCTATGCCCATCCAGACCGTCACCTTGAGCGTCCTGATCGCGTCGCCAGGCGACACTGCCGCTGATCGCGATGTGGTGGAGGACGCCGTCCGCAGCTGGAACAGCGATCACACCATGCGACGCAAGGTTCACCTGCTCCCTCTGCGCTGGGAGCTGGGTGCGGTGCCCCTGGTAGGCCAGGGAGACGCACAGCAGGTGATCAATGAGCAATTCGCTGACGAGGCGGACATCGTCATCGCGGTGTTCAACAGTCGCCTCGGGCAGGCGACGAAGCGCGCCGTCTCCGGTACGGCCGAAGAGATCCTCCGAGCCCGTGATCGCGGCGCAGCCGTGCACGTGTTCTTCTCCGATGCGCCCATCCCGCGCGACCATGATCCGGACCAGCTTGCCGCGCTGAACGCGTTTCGCATGGAACTCCAAGAGCATGGCCTGACCGGCAGCTACATGTCTGCGGACGGCCTAAAGGCGAAGGTAAGAACGTGCTTGGAACACGACGCCTATAAGGCCGGCGACCTGAGCAGCGACGAAGCAGATCGCTCACGCCCCGGCGCTGTCCTCCGCTCCAGCTTCCAATGGGAGACCGAGCCCAGGCAAGACAGCCGGGGCCGCATCAAGATGCGGCGTGCGAGGGAACGACTCCGCGTGGAGAACCTGGGAGACGTCGCCGCTGAAGATGTCGCCTTGGAGATGAAACCCGTGGGCGAGGGACACAACCCTGAAGCGGTCGGTGAACTGACTGCTGGACGCATTCCGCCCAGATCCTTCGTCAACTTTCCCCTTGCCCTGGACATGGGCACGGCTCGGCAGGGAACGATCATTCACCGCTGGACAGAGGCAGGCCAGCAGTACTCGGAGGAACAGACGATCTCGTGGTCGTAGGCGGCCGAGATACCACCCGCAGCACTGTCGAACGCCGTGCTGCCTCTCCCATGGCGGGAGCTTCCTCAGCCTCAATCGCGGCACGCCGCTTCTGCGGCGGCGGCTGCGGATTGGGGCCAAGTACGAGAGTGGTCAGGCTCGTTGCGGTCACGATCTGCAGCATTCCTGCCAGAAACGCGATAGTCAGGTTCGGCCGCAGGCTGGCAAGGGCAGTTCACACCAGGGCGCATCCCAGACCAGTACATGCTGATGCCATCAGCCCGGTACGGGATACTGCTGTCTCGAATTAACGATCATGTACTGAGCTGGGGGCAAGCGGTGGCGGGCGGGAACGATCCATACGCACGGGAACTCGCGCGGCAGGCCAGGGAACGGGAGAAGGCCCGCAAGGCCGCCGAGGCCGCTGCTAAGCGGAAGGCTCGCGAGGAGAAGCTGGCGTATGAAGCGGCTCGCGCCCAAGAGGCGGTCGACCGCACCAGCGTGGCTGAGCACGATGCCGAGCAACTTGCAAAGCTGCTGCGCTCATCTGTACTGGACGGACAGCCGCTGACGTTCGATCGGCTGAGGCAGGAGTTCGTTCCCTCACCGTTCATCCCGCCCAAAGGCCGCATCAAAGCTGCACCGTTGCCTCGTTGGGAGGAGTACGAACCGGAGCCACCACGAGGGCTTCTCGGTGCTCTTGGGTTCGGGCGCCGCGGACACGACGCGGAGGTCGAATCCGCCCGCAAGCGGTTCGACAGAGCACTGCGGGATCACGCACGCGACGAGAAGAAGCGTGCGGAGAAGCTGGAGGAGGCCCGCGCCCAGCACAAGGAACGCAATGAGGAAGAAGCTGCTCGGGTCGAGCAGTGGAACACCGCGCTCGAGGAGCGTCGTAACGCTTACCGGGACCGAGACGTCGAGACTGTCGAGTGGTTCGTCAACCAGGTCTTGGCCGCCTCCGTGTATCCGCACGGCTTCCCGAAGGCCAATCAGGTTTCGTTTCAGGCGGACACGGGTGACCTACTGGTCGAAATCGACCTGCCTCTGGAGGACGTGGTTCCTGCGGCACGGGCATACCGGCATGTGAAGACGCGTGACGAGATCACGCCCATCCCCCGCCCGGAGAAGGAACGCAAGGAACTTTACGCGTCAGTTCTGGCACAAACCGCTTTGCGTACCGTCCATGAGCTTTTCAACTCCGACACTGAAGGCGTAGTCCAATCCATCGCCTTGAACGGGCATGTAGCCACCATCGACCGCGCCACCGGGCGGGACGTCCATCCGTGCTTGATCACGCTCCAGGCAGACCGAGCTGAGTTCAGCCAACTGGTCCTGACACAGGTCGACCCACGGGCTTGCCTGAAACGGCTGCGCTCGCTGATCTCGCCGAATCCGTACGAGCTGGAGCCAGTACGCCCGCTGGTCACGTTCGACCTGTCCAAGTTCCGCCTCATGGACAGCCTGGACGTCGTGGCGGGGCTGGACAGCCGACCTGTACTGATGGATCTGAAACCCACGGAGTTCGAGCACCTCATCAGGCAATTGTTCGAGGCTATCGGCTTGGACAGCGTGAATACCCAGCCGTCGAAGGACGAGGGCGTGGACGCGGTCGCGATGAACACCGATCCGGTCATGAAAGGTCTGTGCATCATCCAGGCCAAGCGCACCAAGAACGTGGTGCCGTTCGAGACCGTCTCTGCGCTCGCCGGCGTCGTAGAACACAAGCGAGCAGCCAAAGGCATCCTGGTGACAACCTCGTGGTTCGGTCGAGCCAGCGAGGCATTCGCCAACGAGCATGGTCGCCTCGAACTCCTCGACGGCGCCAACCTGGTGCATCTGTTCAAGGAACACATGAACCTCGACGTCATCCCCGGGCCAGTCCCTCCAAAGAAGCGCCCTCGGTAGGCGCCGCGCCCTGCCCCAGGACGCGACGCCTTTGCGGCTACTTCCGGCTTGCGGCTCCCCGCGCTTGCAGAATTTCGTCGAGCACCCGCACCGGTGAATGGGGGGACAGCGCCAGCCTGGCGTCGAGCGCGGTCTCCCACTGCTCGGTCAGCCCGACCATGAGGCGCTTGCGCATGCCGGGGGTGACGTGGGCGTAGCGGGCCGAGACTGAGCCGTCGATGTGGCTCATGCGTTCGTCCATGAGGACCTTCTCGGCGCCGAGGTCCTCCATCACGGTCCGGTGGGTGTGGCGAAGGCCGTGGGGTGTGAGGCCCTTGGCGATCGGGAGCCAGCAGGCGTCGGCTCGGTCACTTGCGCCGCGTCCTCGGGCTGGGACGCCGGGCCACGGTTCGCCGAGCAGCGGTACGGGGCGGGCCTCCTGAGGTGCCTTTTTCGGGTACCAGCCGGAGACCGCCGGAGTGAACAGCCATGTCGCAAAGCCGTTTCGGCGCCAGTGGGCTGCGTGCTGCGACACCACGCCGCCCCGCACGAACCCCAGGTCCACGATGGCCTGCTCCACCCTCACCCGCTTGGCCTCGGTGACGCGGTCGGGGTGGTTGAGGACGTTGGACACCGTGCCCGTGGAGACTTCGGCGCGGCGTGCGACGTCGACGAGCTTCGCGCCCTGGTGGCCGCCGGTGCGGGCCGCGCCCTGTCCCCGGAAGACGTAGGTCTTGCCGTGACACGGGCAGGGTTTCGGCTTCGTTCGGGCGACGTGGTTGGCGACCAGGGCCGACAACCAATCCATCGCATCGATCTTGCGGTAGCTGTCGTCCTTGGGCGGACAGCGCACCAGCTCGCCGGTGTCGAGTTCGTACAGCTGCCACTCGACTCGGATGGAGCCTGGGCGGGCGAAGTCCCGCTCCAAGCCGACGATTTCGCCCCAGCGCATGCCGGTGTACCCCTTGAGGACGACGGCGACGAACTCGTCGTCGCGGCCGGAGAGCAGGGCGGCCCGTTCGGCAGTCAGCAGGATGCCGAGCGGGTCAGTGATGACCTCTCCGGGCCGCGGTCACGGGAGCGGCCGGCGCGCTTGCCACGTCCGCGCCTCCTGGCCGCCGGGTTGGACGTAATCAACCCCTCGTCGATCGCGTCCTCGAAGATCAGGTGGAGCGTCGAGCGCCAGGTCTTGACGCTGGAGGCCGCGTACACGGCCTTCTCCTTCTTCTCCCACAGGTCGACATCCGTGCACAGGACGCCGGCGAGCGCTTTGTCCTCGAAGTCGGGGAGCAGGTGCTCCTCGATGTGGCACTTGTAGTTCTGCATGGTCGAGGCGGCCAGATCCTGGGCCGCGTACCAGCGGTTCGCGTACTCGCCGAAGGTCTCCTGGCCAAGCGACGGGTCGCGCCAGTCACCGCGCCGGTACTTGTTCTCGGCCTCGCTCGCGGCGCGCTGGGCCTCGCCCTTGGTGGCGAACCGGATCGCCTTGCCGTTCTCGTCGGCGACCGTGAGGTGCCTGCCGGGCGCGGTCTTGTATCGGCCGCGCCAGTAGTTTCCGCGCTTCTCCGCGAAACCCAACTTCCGTTTTCCTCCTTGCTCTTGCCTCGTGGCTGGGTGCGGGCGCGCTACACGACGGTCTCGTACTGGGTACGGCGCGGCGGCCGGGCCCGCAGATGCCCCGTCGTCGCGGCCGTAGTCGGCCGAGAAGACTGGGCGGCACGAGTTCGTGCAGCGGGAGGACTTGTAGATGCAGGACCCGTCGGCGTACTGCTGAAGGATCGCTTCGGGCGCTCTTCGTGGAGGCGGACGATCTCGGCGAGGTGTGCGCCAGTGAAGCGGTAGGCGTGGCCGACGCGAGTGTGCGGGATGAGGCCGCGCCGAGCACGGTCCTTGACCCACCAGGCGGAACAGCCGAGGGCTTCGGCGATTTCTTCGGGACGGTAGAGACGGGGCAAGGGGGCTCCGCCCTCGGTGACGGGAAAGCGGCGCACGAGGGCAGGGGGTATCTCGGAGTGGTGCAAGAAAAGTGGGTCCTAACTCGGTTGGGGGCCTGCTCACTCAGCAGCGCTGGGCGGCCTTCGTCACATGGCGCTCGGTCCCTGCAGCAGCACGAGGGGCGAGACGCGGAGGGCCTGGGCGAGGGCGACGAGGTCGTCGATGTCGCAGCGGCGTTGGGCACGTTCGATGCGGGACAGCATCGTGTCGGACATCGGGCGGCCGATGGCGGTGACTCGGGCGGCCAACTCTCGTTGGGCGAGACCGCGTTCGGTACGGAGGATTTCGATGGTGCGGGCGGTCCGTATTCCGGCCGGACCGATTTCCAGGGATCGTGCTGCCATAGCTCCAATTGGAACTCGTATTCGCCGGTTTGGTAAACCGGCGATCGTCGGCTATGTTGCGCCCGGCCGGGCAAGGGGAGTTGCCGCGGGTTGGGTTCCGGGCAGCCGGCGGGTGGGGGGCTACATCCGGCGGACGGGTGCTCTGACATGGGATGTTGTGTTGTAGCTTGCGCTCAGACGGAGGTCAACGGCTTCCCGATGTGATCCTTCTAGCTCGGCCCCGTGGGCAACCAATTTCGGCAACCGGCAGTCTGGGATTATCATTTAGGGAATGCCCCGGAGCATGCGTTCGCCGTCAGCTATCTGAATTCTTGGCGGAATGCTGGACTTCTGCGGCGTTGATGTGGCTGTCTTGGCTAGGCGAAGCCACCAGCCCCACGCCCCTCGGGCCGGGGCTGTACCGCCACTCCCCCCGCGCGCCGCCCGAAAAGGGCGCGCAACTCCACCTGCCCGTCCGGACCCAGGAGCCGCCGACCCATGAGCCTCGACGCCCGAGAGTGGGTGTGGGACCACAGCCGAAGCAAGGGCACCGCCCGCATGGTGCTCGCGTTGATCGCCGACCGCTGCCGCGACCGGAACTGCGTCGCGTACGCCTCCGTGCCCACCCTGATGAAGCGAGCGAACGCCTCCCGTACCGCCGTACGCGACGCCCTGGCCAAGCTGATCGCCGACGGCGAGCTCGTGGCGCTCGGTGACCGCAAGGGGCCACGGGGAGAGACGTACTACCACCTCCCGGAAGCCGCCCGGTTCCTCGCCGAACACGCCGTTGAAGGGGACCGGGAACCGGCCCTTCCGGGGGATCGGATTCCGACCCTCGGGGTGCTGGAATCCGGCCCTTCCGATCCTTTCGAAGAGGGGCCGGAATACGGCCTGGGGGAACGGAATCCGACCCCGGGAGGGTACGGATTCCGACCCGCCGGGGGCACGGATTCCGACCCCCAGAACGGTAGAGAACCAAAGGTGAACGGTAAGAGCAGCAGCTCTGCCCCACTCATCTCCGCCGACCAGTGGCAGATCGACGACGGCACCCGGGCCTGGTTGCAGCAGCACGGCCATCTCGACCGCCTCGGCGAGCAAGCCGTCCGATCGGCCGACGAGAAGTGGCGCGTCTACCGGGCCGCGTGGCCTCCCCGTACTGCAGCCGCTTGGGCTGCCGACTGGCGCGCTTGGATCGCCCGGGAGCACACCCCCACCCCAGGCCGCCCGAACCTCTACGCCCTGCCCGGCGGCACGCCCACCCGGGCCCCTGCCATGACGCGCTCCGAGCAGCACATGGCCGCCCTGCTCGCCGCCCTCGACGAACCGACCGGAACGGAGTAACCCGCCCTTGGACTCACACGAAGTCGCCGCTGTCCTCGCCTACACCGGCCGCCTCGCCCCCCGCACCATCCGCACCGGCACGGGCGAAGCCCAAGACCAGATCGCCCAGTGGCAGGAGCTGCTCGACGACGTGCCCTTCGCCACGAACCACGGCTGGGACGTCCGCGAGGCAATACGGGCCCACGTCCTCGACTCCCCGTACCCGATCCTGCCCGTGGACGTCGCCCGCAGATGGCGGGCCCATCGGCGCGACCGCCTCGACCGGCACACCGACCCCACAACGGCTGCCGACCCGGACGATCCTGCCGCTTGGCGAGCCGAGTTGCTCCGCGCCCGCCACGCCGTCGCGGCCGGCGCGGCCCCGCCTTCCACACACCGGCAGATCACCGGCGGTGACCCGCAACGCGACATCGATGAGCACCTGCGCGCGATCGGGTCATACATCCCGCCGGCCGTCCGCACCGAGCTGACCCGCTACCGTCCAACCCGCGCCGCACGCGATCAGTAGGACCCGATGGACGAGGACGTCTCGATGAGCACCTTGGGGACCGCGTCCCGGGGACCGAGCCTGCGAAGTTCGGGGACCGGATCTCGGTCCCCGACGGTCCCCGCGATCACGGTCACCTCTTGGCGGGGACCGTCACGTGCGGGAACACCGCGCGTCGGAATCGGGGACCGTGACGCCACCGAACTGGGGACCGACTCGGGACCGGTCCCCCGAAAACTGCAGCTCAGATGGGCTATCTGGTTGGTCTCCAGAGCGTCCCCGACGACGGGGACCGACCCCGCATCGGCGCACGCGGTTGGGGACCGGTCCCCGCAGTGCAGCAGAACGGGACGGTCCCCCTGACGACGTGTCACGGCGACCGTCCTCGATGAACATCTCGTCACGGTCCCGAACCGTCTGGGGACCGTGCACCGCCGCACGCACGCCGGGGAGCCGGTCACCGGCGCACTTCCTTCGACCACGACTCTCGGCCCGACGGCCCTACCTCAACAGCCCGTCCCAGATCTCGTCCCGCGACAGCCCAAGAGCTGCCCCATCTCTGGTCGATCGGCGCCTTGGCAGTTCAGCTCCCCCACCCGAACACACCCCGGAGAACCGCACGTGCACGAACGACACCATGAACGCCTCGGCACCTCTGGTATGCCTGCTTGGAGTGGCGGACAAGCACCGCGGGGAGCGGTTCCGCGCCGCCGCGTGCACCCATGCCTGGCACCAGCCAGTCCGGAATCAACCCGGCGGATTCGGGCTGAACCGCAGGCGTTGAGCCGTAGACTTCAGCAGTCAACGCCGACGAAGTCCGGCCGTTGCGCGCGCCCGCGGGGGAGGAGATCGCATGCAGGACCCTTCGGACTCGAAGGAGATCGCCGAGCCTGAGGAGAACGGCCGGAGCAATACCGCCGATTCACCTGTTGTGGACGATCCGACGTCCAACTCGGACATCGACTCGACGACGGTGTCGACGGTCCTGGTGGAGGTGCTCCCAGGGGTGGCTGTCGTCGCCGGTGAGGTCCCGCCGGAGCTGAAGCCCGATCTGATCGACTTCGGGATCGTGCCGGCTGCCGACCGCAAGCAGATCTCAGCGATCCTCGCCTCGATCGGGAACGCGGCGACCGTGGTCGGCAATCTCGGAAACGCGTTCGCCGGCGTGCAGGGGCTCTACAGGATCGACGCCACGTCACAGGCCCTGCTGAACAGCGGCGCGACGCTCGCCGTCAAGGACGGCGGGAACCTCGGAGCGGTGATGGTTCCTGGCCGCGTCCTGCGTCAGGCCCGCCTCTACTCCGTGAATGCGGTGAGCAAGGCGCAGACCGCGGCCTCGATCGGGCCGGCGCTGGCCATGGTCGCCCTTCAGATGATGCTGAGTGAGGTCTCGGGCCTCGTCAGGACCAACCTCGCGGTGACGAGTCAGGTCCTCACCGCCATCCGCAAGGATCAGTGGGCCGAACTGACGGGGCTCGTCGCCGTCATCGATCGCGCGGTCGACCAGGCGCGAGAGATCGAATCGGTCCCGACGTCCTTGTGGGAGGACGTCGCGGGCAGTGGAGCGCTGCTGCAGAAGCAGCTTGAGCTCTACCAGGGGAACGCTCGCGACCACGTCAGGCAGATCGGTCGCGTCGACGCACGCAGCCACCGTGAGTATCTACAGACGAACGCCGAGGCGATCGCCTTCGACGCCTACGCCCTCCTGTCCTCCCTCAAGGCATGGACCGGGTATCACGCGCTGCGCGCCGCGAGGGCGAGAGCCGCTGGACGCGAAGACGCCGCCGAGGCGCAGTACGCCGAGGTCATCGCGCGCGACACCCGCGCGGAGTTCGACTCCGCTCTCGCCGAGTCGACGAGCCTCGTCGACGCGCTGACGCGGGAGCTGCGGATCACCGCCGAACTCCCCGGCCCCGACACATGGCCGCTACCGGGGAAGCGGAAGGACGTGAAGGCAGCCCGCGAAACCTCCGCCCGTCTTCTGGAGGCGATCGAGCCTCTTGCCGACGCTCTCCATCCACCGGCCCCTCCGCTTGAGGCTCCGGGCGTCGTCTGCGCACCCGAATCGCTGGATCGCGAGCCGTACCTTCGCATCCTGCGGTGGCTCCTCGAGGACGGTGAGACCCTACGTGTCCTCGGCTTCCCCGACCAGGTCGATGCCCTCGGCCCCATTTCTGCGATCGTCGGCGGAGCGAAGGAGAAGTTGGCGGCAGCGAGGGACAAGGCTGCGGCAAAGACACTGGTCGCCGTCACGGATCGCCGCATCATCACGGCCAAGACGAACGCGTTCCTTGAGCAAGCCGAGATCCGGCAAGACATCCCTACTGACCAAGTGCGATACGTCCGAGCAACGACCACACAGGACAAAAGCGCGCGCTTGGCGATCGACCTCATCACGCGCGACGAGAACATCCGGTGGCTCTTCCACGCTGACATGGACAACACTCAAGTGGGCGCGCTCGCCGCCGTGCTTGCCGAGTCGATGACGATCCCGGACGTTGAACGCGATGAGCTGCAACGGCGACGCTACGCCCCCATCGAGGCGGGCAAGAAGAGCGAGAGTGCTGGCACGAGGTCTACCGAACCGGCTGGACCCGAGGCCACGACCTGCGATGCCGAGTAGGCCCCGAGCCGATTGACCAGTTCGTGGCTGGGGCCGATAGGGAAGCGGCCACCGCGCCTTGCGGAAGCTGGTGCACGCCGTGGCTCAGACGCGCCCTTGACCAAGGTCTACGAGGACTGTTCCGTTAGGGAAGTTGGGGCGTTCTACTCGGGGGTGCCTTCGTGACCAGGTCGGTTGGCAGTGCGTGGTGTCTCACCAGCGGCACCAGGCGGGAATCGGCCGCTCCCCTGGCTGCTGGGGCCTACGTATGAGACTCCGGCGCGGGATCGCGATCGCCGTCGTCGCCGGAGGCGGCGCTGTGACCACCATGCTGGTCGGGCTCGTCACGAACGCCGTGTCCGATGAGTCGCGGTGGCCCGGCTGGCTTGGGTGGTTACAGGAGCACGCCTGGTTCTCGTTCGTCGTGTTGGGTGTGACGATGGCTGGGCTGACGGCCCTGCTCGCCGGGCTTTCCGAGACGCGGCCTCCCACCCTGCCAGGACGACCGGAGGATGGAGCGGGGCCACCGGGGGCCGCCCAGGTGCTGCGTTCGTTGCCGCGCGACACCTCCGCGTTCACCGACCGTGCTGCGGAACTGGAGCGGCTGGTGGGTTCGGTGCGGGCCTCACAGGAGCGTGGTCAGGGGCTGCCCGTTCATGTGATCGACGGCATGCCAGGCGTCGGGAAGACCGCCTTCGCCGTGCACGCCGGCCACCTCCTTTCTGAGCGCTTCCCCGACGGACAACTCTTCGTGAATCTCAACGGGCACACGCCGGGGCGTACTCCGGTGCAGGCCGGCGAGGCGCTCGCCTCGCTTCTCGCGGCCGCCGGGGTGCCGACGCAGCAGATTCCCGTCGGTGATGACGTCGGAGCGATCACGGAGGCTCGGGCCGCCATGTGGCGGAGCAGGCTCGCGGACAAGAAGGCGCTGCTGATTCTCGACAACGCGGCCAGCTACCGACAGTTGGAGCCACTGCTCCCCGGCGGGAGCGGGTGCCTGGTGTTGGTGACCAGTCGCAAGCGGCTGGTGGCGAACGAGGAGGTGGTCATGTCGGTGGACGCACTGCCGCCGGATCACGCGGTCGAACTCTTCGTACGGCTCAGTGGGCGGCCGGCCGACGCTCTCGGCCGGGATGTGGTGGACGAGTTGGTGCGGCTGTGCGGGTGTCTGCCGCTGGGGGTTTCGCTTCTCGCGGCACGGCTGCGACACCATCCGTCCTGGAGTGCCGAGGACCTGCGCGGGCGGCTGGTGGCGGCACGGGACCGTCTGGGAGAGCTGCACGCCGGGGAACGAGCCGTCGCCGCGACGTTCGATCTCTCCTATCGGGATCTCGCGCCGGAGCGGCAGCGCTTCTTCCGACAGCTCGGATTCTTCCCCGGCACCGATCTCGACCCGCACGTCGGTGCGGCACTTGGTCAGGTATCCGTCGTGGTGGCCCGTCGGCACCTTGAGGCGCTCTACGACGACCACCTGATCGACGAGCAACCGGGGAGTCGATACCGGCTGCACGACCTCTTGCGCGACTACGCTCGCGGTCTCGCCGCCGAGGGAGACAGCATGGACCATGTACAGGCCGTCCAGCGCGTGTGCACCTACTACCTGGCCGCTCTCGCCGTCGCGAACGGGCACACCGTGCGCAGCGGAGCCCCGGTGCCACCGGCGCCGGACGACACCTCGCGGGTGGAGACCCCGGCCCTGGAGTCGCGGGCGGATGCCCTGAGCTGGCTGGAGACCGAGCGGGCCAACATCCTGGCCTGCGTCCGTCGGGCGAACGGCCTCGCCCTGTACGACCTCGTGGTCCGACTCGCCGCAGCCATGGCGCCCTTCCTGCGCCAGGCCGGCCCCTGGGACCAGGCCGTCGCACTCCATCGGACCGCCGCCGAGGCCGCCCGCCATACCGGTGACCAGCGGGCGCGGGGTGATGCCCTCGCCGAGCTGGGTGTCGTACGCCGTTTCATGGCCGCCTACCCACAGGCGATCGAGGCCCTCAACGACGCCGTGACGGCGTACGAAGCGGTCGACGACCGGCGCGGCAAGGCCGAGGCACTGAATCAGCTCGGCATCGTCTGGTACCTGACCGCGGACAACGAGGACGCGGCCCGCGCCCAGACCGAGGCCCTCGCCCTCTACCGAGAGCTGGGGTACCGGCTCGGGCAGGCGAACGCGCTCGCGGACCTCGGCATGACACACCGGCAGATGAGCCGGTTTGACGCCGCGGTGGAGGCCCAGAGCGAGGCCCTGGCGATCTACCGAGAACTCGGTGACCGGTACGGTGAGGCGAACTCCCTGCGGGACCTGGGCGTCGTGCACTGCCTCATGGGCGCGTACGACATCGCCGCGCGGCATCACCAGGAAGCGTTCGACATCTACCTGGAGCTGGACGACCGTGTGCATCAGGCTTACGCGCTGAACGAGTTGGGCGTCGTCCGACGGCTGACCGGAGACATCGAGGCAGCGCGGACGGCACACAGCCAGGCCCTGACGCACTTCACTGAGCTCGGTGAACGGTTCGGCCGCGCGAACAGCGTCCGTCACCTTGGCGTCGCGGAGCGTGTGACTGGGGATGCGGCAGAGGCGATCCGGCTTCTGGAGGAGGCCCTGGACGCCTACCGCGAGCTCGGCAGCCGCGGGGGTGAGGCCGCCTCGCTGAGCGAGCTGGGCGTGGCGCGCGGCATCGTCGGTGAGCGCGACGGGGCGATCGAGGCGTTTCAGCGCGGTTTGGGGATCCTGAGGGGCCTGGGCGACAGGTGCGGCGAGGCGGAGGTGCTGAACCACTGGGGGATGCTGCTGCTCACCTCCGATGAACCGACAGCCGCCCGTCGGCACTTTGGGCAGGCGCTCACGCTCGCGCGGGACATCCGCTGCCCGCTGGAGGAGGCGCGGGCGCTGGAGGGCATCGGCCGCTGCGACTGGACGGTTGACGGGCCTGGTCACGGCGTGGACTCGCTGCGAGCCGCCGTGACCGTGTACCGGCGGTTGGGAGTGAGCGCGTCCGTGGACGACATCGAACGGTTGCTGGTGTAGCGGTCCGGCTGACGCCGACCACGTGGCCGAATATCCCGTGCCAGATGGGTGGTTGAGGATGCTACGTTTCCGGCTGATCTGTCGCTTCAGCCCCGTCGCACCGTGCCACCTCCGGCACGTACCTCACGAGGAGCGTTGAATGCCGTCACCCACGTCCGTCACCGAGCCACGCACCCTCACGCCCGCCGGCCCGGCGTCCACGGAGCCGACGGCAGCCGGCACCGCCGTTCTGGACCGCGTGGCCGCCCGCGTCCGGCAACGGCTGGAGGCCGAGGAGGGCGCGACGGCCCGGGTCGGCGACGGTGCCCACGCGGCCTCGCTCATCTGGCCCTGGCCGCTGTAAGCACATCCGCTCGATGACAGAACCCGAAGACCCCGTTCCTTTCCGGACGTTCATCCTCAAGGTCGCCAACCGCTGCAACATCGACTGTGACTACTGCTTCGTCTTCAACTCCAAGGACCAGGCGGCGCGGCGCCTGCCCGCCCGAATGGACCTCGCTGTGGCCCAGGCTGCGGCCCGGCGGATCGGTGAACACGCCTCCGCACACCGCCTTCGGGCCATCCACGTCGTCCTGCATGGCGGGGAGCCGCTTCTCGTCGGCGTCGGGCACATGGCCGGTCTGTTGCAGGCCGTCCGGGACAGCGTGCCGGCCGGGACCCGGGTCCTTTTCGAGCTCCAGACCAACGGGACTCTTCTGTCCGATGCGTGGCTGGACCTCTTCGAACGGTACGAGGTTGCGGTCGGCGTCAGCCTCGACGGGCCGCCGCATGCCAATGACCGGCACCGGCTGACGCACGCCGGGCGGTCGAGCGCCGCCTCCGCCGTGCGCGGCATCGAACTCCTGCGGTCGCGGCCACACCTGTTCGCGGGGCTGCTCGCCGTCGTGGACCTGGCCAACGACCCCGTGGAGGTCCACGACTACCTGGCGGCGTTCGAACCGCCGGTGATCGACTTCGGCCTGCCGCACGCGACCCACGACGACCCGCCGCACCGCGCCGACCCGAGCGTGCCCGAGTACGGGCTGTGGATGAGCAGGGTGTACGACGCCTGGCTCGCCCGGCCCGAGTACCGGCACAGCGTCCGGATGCTGGAGGACATCGTGGCACTCAGCTCTGGCGTGCGCGGCTCGGTGGAGACTCTCGGCCTGGCCCCGCCGACGAGCGTCGTGATCGAGTCCAACGGATCCATCGAGGCCGTGGACACCCTGCGGTCGGTCGAGGAGGGTGCCACCTGGCTCGGGCTCGACGTCCTCTGCCACTCCTTCGACGAAGCGCTGTCGCACCCGAAGCTGCTGCACCGGCAGCACGGCAAGGATGCGCTCGCCGAGCAGTGCCGCGCCTGCCCACTCGTGGACGTGTGCGGCGGTGGCTACCTCCCACACCGCTTCAGCGAAGCCCAGGGCTACCGGAACCCGTCTGTCTACTGCGCGGACCTGGAGTACCTCATCCGACACGTCCAGGGCTCCCTGCGGCAGCACGGCTGGGACCCCTACGCGCAGGCCGCCTCGTCGCCGTAGACGCGTGTGCCGTACCACCACGGGGGATCACGCGTTGGAACGAACGAGTGCAGCAGCGACCGAAGCTACCGATGAACGACAGGAGGCGCCGATGAGCGTGACGATCCGCCCTGCGGAGAAGCGGGACGTCCCGGCCGTGGCCGAGCTGATCGAGGAGATCGAGCGGTTTTACGGCGCGATCGACACCGGCATCCAGCCACTGGAGGAACGCCGCACGCAGGTCGAGGAGGCGCTGTTCGGCTCGCCGCCGCTGGCCTCCGCGCTGCTCGTCGAGGATGAGACCGGTGACATCATCGGACTCGCCGCCTACTCGTTCCTCTGGCCGGCCGCCGGCTCCTCGCACTCCCTGTTCCTCAAGGAGCTGTACGTCCGTGGCACGCTCCGACGGCAGGGCATTGGTGCCCGCCTGATGGACGAACTCCGTGCCATCGCCGCGGCGCGCCCCGGGTGCAGCCGCGTGGAATGGATGACCGACAGTGACAACCCGGGCGCACGGGCCTTCTACAAGTCACTCGGGTTCGCCGAGTTCGACGGGAAGATCGTCTACCGGGTCGACTCCAGCACGGCGTGAGGGTGGTACGAGGCCAGTGGAAGTAGAGCGCTGCGACGAGTGCGGCGGCAAGATCGTCATCGGGCTCGGATGCGAGTGTCCGCCGGGTTCGTCCGCGTCGGCGTCGGCGACCCCGCGTTCGGTGAGTACGTTCGTGAGGACGGAGTGGCGTACTCACCCGGAGGAGACGATCCTGATCTCCCCGAAGCAGGTCGCGCACAGGCCCGGATGGTGCGACCACATGACCGAGGACGACGTACAGCCGCCGCGCTGGGGGTGGATCCCGAATCCTCCGCCCGGGCTCTGGGAGCGGTTGAGCAGTGCTTCTCCGGCGACCGCCACCGCGGGCAATCCGAGGCGGCGGGCCGTGCGACGGTGCACCACCTGTGAGGCGAACCTCGCGCAGGGCTGACCACTGTGCTGCGACATCGCTCTGTTCTCGCTTCGGTGGGCGCGGCCTCATACGTCAACGGCCGCGCCCGCCTGCGTCAGTAGCTGATGACGAGTCGTACGGAGGGCCGGTCGATCACGGATCCGTCGGCGAGGTCGCTGTCCGGTGTGTCCGCGGGGTAGGCCGTGACGACGGGTTCGGCGGTCCGGGTCGGGCTCCAGGCGCGGATCTGCGCGCAGATCCGCTCGGCGAGATCGGCGCCAGCCGGGCCATAGCCGACGGCTCCCAGCCGGAACCGGGGTTCTGTTTCGGGGTCTTCGGCGGTCCGCTCCAGAGTGAGGTACGCGATGGAGTCCCCCTCGACGAGGGCGGGGCTCAGGGCGGGTGAGGCGGGGCGGTGGAGACCGGCCTCCATTGCTGCGAGCTTCGCGGTGATGCGGCAGGTCGCTCGCTCCGTGGCGCTCAGCCGTAGCCAGACGCCGTCGAACGACTCGACGGGTCCGACCGTCACATCGGTCCAAGCGACCGACTTCGGTTGGGTGAGCGCGTCGCGAAGGAGTTCCGGGGCGATGGACTGGTCCTAGTCCCAGTAGAGCCTGACGAGCCGGTCGTCGTCGATGTAGTCGTTCCGCTCCCCGTCCTGGCCGATCACCGGGAGGAAGCCGCACATCTTGATGGATTCGGACCGCATCCGCCCTTCCTCGCGTTCGAAGGCCACGGCCCTGGAGAGCCCGCGCCATCGCAGTGGGACCACGAGGCGTCCGCCGACGGAGAGCTGGTCCCACCAGGCGCCGGGGAGGTCCCACATGCCAACCGTGGCGATCATTCGGTCGTACGGGCTGAACTCCGGGGCGCCGAGGGCGCCGTCCCTCGTGACGACGCGAACGTCTTCGTATCCGTTGGCGTCCAGTGTCCGGCGGGCGTAGGCGGTCACATCGGCGTCGATGTCGCACGTGGTGACCTGGCCGGACTTCCCGGTGAGGTGCTTGAGCAAGGCGGCGTTGTAGCCGGTGCCGGCCCCGATCTCGAAGACGTTGTCGCCTTCGCGGACGGCGAGCTGGACCAGCATGAAGTGCACGACATCGGGCTGGGAGGCGCAGCTCAGCGGGAGTGCGTCCTCGTCGGGGTTCTCCTTGATCGTCACGCTCTTGTTGGCGTACCCCTCCTCGATGGGTGCGTCCGGGAGGAAGGCGTGGCGGGGGACGGTCCGCATGGCGGTTTCGACGCGTGCGTCGCGGAGGCCGGAGAGGTCCTCTTTCAGGATGGCGTCGACCAGGCGGTTGCGCAGGTCCTCGGGGGAGGCGCCAGTGGTGGTGTTCATCGCGTTCCTTTCGGAAGGTGCCCGGCTGTGCGTACGGCAGGGGTAGATCGTTCTCATTTGTTCTGGTGTGCGGATGCGGTTCGCGGCGTCACCCTGTCAGGAGCAGGCAGCGGTCCCAGGGGGCGGTGATCGCCGTGTTGACGGGGTCGGTGAGACGGACCAGGTGGATGCCTGCCGTGCCGTCCATCAGGCCGGCGCCGTCCGGTAGTCCGTGGTGGTCCAGGTGCTTGTTGAGCCGGACGTTCAGGCCGCGTAGATGCGACGCGAGTTCGTCGTTGAGGGCGTCGGCGGCGGCACGGGAGACGGTCTGTATGAGCCCCGCCCAACCGTGGCAGAGGGAGGCATCGGTGAGCTGGGCGAGCTGCTGGTCGTCGGCCAGACATCCGGCCAGGGCCTGCTCGGCTTGCCGTTGCCGGTCACTGTCGCCGAGGGCGAGGCCGGCGAGTTGCTGAGCGCGGGCGATGCCGGGGGTGCCGTAGCACCAGGACGGGCGTCTCGGTCCTGGGCGCTGGAGTTCGCCGCGTCGGTGTTCGGCTCGGGTGATCAGGTCCGGCCACCAGGCGCGCGAGTCGGTGCCGTTGCGCCATCGGTCGAGCCAGTCGCAGATTCGGGTGATGGCTTGCGTCTGTCCGGGCACCGTGTGGCCGTGTCGCAGGGCCGTGGCCAGCAGCGCCAGCGGTCCGGTGATGCCGTGGGCGAGGCCGAAGTTGCCGTGTCCGCCGGGCCATCGCGGCGTCGGTCTCAGATCGGGGCTGTCTCCCGTCCACCAGCCGGGCAGACGTTGCGCTTCGATGGTGATCGGTTCCGTCAACCGCGCCAAGTAGACGAGGACGTCCCGAAGTTCCGTCTTGTGGCCGCGGTGCAGGTGGTACACGCCCAGCCCAGTCAGTCCGCTGATGAGATCGTACTCGCCCAGGGTGGGCAACGCGCCGTGATCGATGCGGGCGTGTGCCCGCTGGAGTCGTTGGCGTGTGACGTCGGCGAGGTGTGTGTCCAGGGTCGCCAGGGCGCGAGTGGAGGTGTTCGTGTGCGTGAAGCTGAGGACGTACGCGACGGCCGGGGCGCCCTCGTACAGACCGCATGCTTCGGCGGCGGCCTGGATCGGGCCCTTGAGCATGGCGGCGGCCCATGGCCGGAGCGCGTCCTTGTCGTCTTCGCCGGTGTGGGCCCTGACGGCGTGCAGCAGGGCGACTCCCGCCGCGCCGGAGTACAGCGACTGGCCCCAGCCGGGCCCGGTGGGTGTGGGCGGCGCGTCGTAGTTCATCAGCGGCTCTCCCCCGGACAGGCGGCCCATGCGACGGCGGACTGACGGGCAAGGCGGCGGCAGATCCTCTCGTCCTCCCGGTCCAGGCCACGCAGGCGGTTGTGGTGCATGTGCAGCAAGGATTCCAGGACGGAGTCGAGGTCCATGCTCTCGGCGAGGCCCTCGCGATACAGCGCCAGGGCCACGGCGCGACGGTGCCACGCTTGGGCGAGCTCTTCGCCCCAGCCCCGGGCATGAGGCGTAGTGCGGCGAACGAGTTCGATGGCCTGGTCGCTGACGCCTCGCTCGACGCGAGCCGGAGGCGCGGGCCGGTTCGCCAGCCACCGCATGCCCTCGTCGGGGCCGAGCAAGCCGCAGGCGATGTCCACCATGCCAACTGTGGCCAGCGCGCGTCCGTCGACGCCGTCGACTCCGGGGCCCTGCAAGGCGACGAGGGCGTAGGCCGAGTCGGCCGTGAACACCGCCTCGGCAGAGCGCAGGGCGACGCCTGGGCCGTAACGGCCGATCTCGGGGGTGTACGTGTCGAACACGAGCTTGCTGCTGAGCCCCTCGCGGCGCAGCCCGGTGGCCCATCCGGCGACGAGCTCAGTGCAGGCGGCGTACTGTCCGGGGCTGCGGGTGCGGATGCGCAAGCGGAGGTGGTCGAGGTCGTGCGGGGTGCGGTAGCGGACGAACCACCACTCGGGCATACCTGGGAGTTGGGTCACGAGCCTCGCGAGGTGGGTGCCGATCAGCTCATCGAGCTGTTCGGGGTGGCTGTAGATCTTGGCGTTCAGCCAGGGTGCCTGTACCGCCCCCGGTACGGGCCCGAGGGTGCTGTTGGTGAGCACGGGGAGGAAGCCGGAGAGCGGGCTGGGTATCGGCCGGCGGGTGCTGGTCATCGGCAGGGCGATCTCGTGGACGTGGCCGCCGATCCAGCCGTAGGTCTCCTCGGCCGGCGCCTCCGTCAGCACGGCATGGCCTTCCCGGTCCAGGTGGGCGCGTAGGACGGTGGCCAGTGCGGGCACGTCGAGTTGGAGCCGACGTGTCCGGTCGTCCTCCCGCAGCTCGACGGCACCGTGGCAGTGCCACCGCTTCCGCCATCGGCCGAGGGCGTCGGTCCACTCCCGCATGTCCGCGCCGCGGCTTGGAAGGTCGTCGGCGGTCAGGTTCCAGCGACTGGGAGAGAGGATTACGCGCCCGTAGCGGACGCGCGGCAGGAACGGCAGCCGTGCGCCGTGCGGCCCCCAGTCGAAGCTGGTCCAGGCAGGGCCGAAGGAGCGGGTCAGGTGCGCCAAGAACCTGGCCAGGGGCGGGGGTTGCTTGTCCAGGGCCATGGCGTGGAAGACCTGCGGGTCCACCAGACGACGGCGGGAGACGCTGACCAGGTACAGCCGGGTGTGCGTGGCTGTGACCGCGAGGTCGTCGACGTCGATGACCGTCGGCGCGGTGTTGTCGTCGGGGCTGCGGTGCTCGCCCAACGAGATCACGTGTGGAAGATAAGCAGGGATGCGGGCGACGTTCTCTGTGTGCGGGTAAAGGGGCGGGAAGGAGAGCTGCGCGGTCAGCGCGTTCTCGACGCCCGTGGGAACTTGGCGGTAGACCTCGTCGAGTCCCGTGCCGGTGGCGACCGGAGTGAACCGGGAGGTGAGCGTTCCCGCGGCGCGTGCCGGTGTCACCGTGAGCGTGAAGTCCCCGTCCTCCAGGGCAGACAGGCTGTCGGCGTGCAGGCGCGCGCACATCTCCACGTGGGGCGGTGCCTCCTGCCTGGTCGGCGCATCGCCGGCCAGGCGGTCGATCAGGTCGTCGGTGAGGACGATCTCTCTGCTGCCGTCGGCCAGTGCCTGCCAGGCCACGGCCAGCAGCCGCTCGTCACGCTCGGAGACTGCCGAGGGCGGTGCGGTCATGCGGCTGCCGGGGTACTCGGCTGGATAGCCGAGCCCGGACGCCGGGTCGACGACCTCCTTCACCGGCACGAGCGTGCCGGTGCCATACCGCTCCCAGAACGCGACCTGGTACTCCTTCCACACGCCCTGGCCCGCCGGTCGGCGCGTGAGCCGCAGTAGAGCATCGGCAGCCCTCTCCATCTCCTGCGCGACGCTCTCGGGGATCCGTACCTCGGCGTCCAGCCGCAGGTCGACGGCCAAGGGGCTTTGGCCCGCGTGGGAGAGTCCACGCAGTCGACCCGTGAGTTCCTCCCGAGCCAGCCCTTGCGCGCTCGCAGGGCGCCGGTTGTGCTCGTGTACGGCGCGTTGAACCGCTTCCAGCTCGAGCAGAACCTGCGCGACCTGCGGCACCGTGCCCGCGTCCGCGCCGTGCAGCCGCTCGATCAGGTGGGACAGCGGATCGGTCTCGGTCATCGGCGCGCGCAAACTGGTGATCAGCAATTTCTCGCGCACCAGCGCGCCGAGCAGTGTGCGGATGTTATGCGGCTCGGTTCGCGGGAAGGAGGCGGCCAACTGCTCGGCGAGGGCGGCGAAGTGGACCGGCCGGCGTGCCAGGTCCTCAATCACGCGGACCGCGCTGGTGCGCCGGATGGTGGCGCCCATCGGTCCGCCGTGCGGGACATGCAGCCGGCCGCCGCGGCGCGCCGCCAGGTTGTTCAGGACGACATCCAGGCGCTCCAGCAGGATCGGGCACGCCTCCAGGCGAACGATGACGTCGTCCAGCCACTCGGTATCCACCCGCGCCACGGCCTGGTGTGCTTCTCCCCACCTCACGTGTGGCGTCGAACCCACGCTGGCCGCGGTGACTCCCGCGAAGAGGCCGAACGGGGTCGGTCGCCCGGTGGCGCGCAACAGGTAGCGGACAGTGGCCATGGCGGCGCGCCGGACCTGCTTGGAGCGTGTCGGCTGCCCGGCGCAGATCGCGTCGACCCGCGTGGCGAGATCACCGCTCGCCTGCCGTACGGCGTCGGCGAACCGCGCATCGGCCCATACCTGCCTCAGCCACCTGCCGCATGCCTCTGTGTCGGACGGGTCAGGCCACCATGTCGGCAGACCCGTCAGCGGCATCGCGGCGGCCCGGAGCAGCGCCGCGCCTGTGTGCTGGTAGAGCTTTCCGTCGCTTCCCATCCCCATGCCTCCGCCGTCAGTGCTGTGAACGAGCGGGGTCGGGGGCGGCAGCGCCCCCGACCTCGTGCACGGGCCGTCGTCAGACGGCGCTGGCGCAGGACGAGGCGCAGGAGGCAGCGCACCCGTCACCGGTGCCGCACGCCTTGGGGAGCAGGTCGGCGCCGATCTCCGTGACGATGGTCAGGTCGACGTCGAACGGGTCGGCGGGCACCTCGGGGACGGCCGTCGCAGCGGACGCCCCGGTGGTGGCCGTCATGATCGGGCTGAGCATGGTTGCGGTCATCGCACTTCCTCTTCTGTCGGAAGGTTCCGAACGGTTCGTCGTGCCGCCCGGCCTGCGTATGGATTGCCGCAGGGCCGGGTTTCTGCGTTCGCACCTTGGGTGCGGCCCCTCTCCGGTTGATCGGATTCCGTGGGGGACATGGATTCGGACATCTGATCGGTCCAGTGCCAAGCGGAAACGAGAAGTGGCGATGGACGCGGTGGACGAAGAGCGCCTCTGCAGGCGGACGCCAGTACGGCGTCATTGGGTGAAGCTGGCCGATCGCACCGAGCCTTCGGGTCTCGCGCGCAGACACGTACGAGAGTTCCTCGATGGACGTGCCGCGCCGGAGCGGGTCGACGACGCCGTTCTGATCGCCTCGGAGCTCGTGGGCAACGCGCTCAGGCACACAGCCGGCGGACCGGACTGCATGTGTGTGGAGGTCTACCGGAACGTGGCGGTACTACGAGTCCATGACGCGGGACGGGATGTCTCCAGGGTCCGGGCACGCTCTGCGGAGGAGTCGGTGGAGGAGTTGACGGGCAGTGGTCTCGGACTGCTGCTCGTCGGGAAGTTGGCCTCCGCGTGGTCCGTTCGGCCGACCGCGATCGGCAAGGAAGTGGTCGTAGTTCTCGCCTTGGGCGCCAGCGGGCTACCCGAGCGTGACGTTCCTCCGCACATCCCAGCGGTACGTCCGCCCCTCACGGCGGAGCTCCACCAACTGGACGGCGGACACGGAGAGTTCGACAGCCGGTAGAGCGCGAAGCCCTGAGACCGTCTCCACAACGGGCGCGGCGGGGCGCCGGCGGTTGTTGTACGCGAGGCTCAAGTGCGGCCGGAATGCGGACGTCGGCTTCTTCGGGGCCAGACCGACGCTGCCACCTGCCTTGGCCAGCGCGTGGTGCAGCCGGAGCAGGGGCTCCCAGGGGCCGAGGGACAGCCGGACGGCGCCTCGGGAGCCGGCCAGCGGCATGGCGCGTACGGAGAACGCGGAGGGCAACAGCGACTCGGCGTCCCGCGCCAGGCTGTCCAGCTGGCCGGGGGTGACGGCGTCGGGCGTTCCGACTCGGGCGAGGGTGATGTGCAAGCCGTCCGTCGGCACCGGGTCGAGGCCGAGGGGCGCCAGCTTCTCCTGGCAGAGCCTGGCGAGAGTCGCGAGCCGCTGATCGTCCGGGAAGGTCAGCATCCAGTAGTACGCCCGGCTGCCGTCCGACCAGCCGGGGCGTGCCCAGTGGTCGGTCATCTCGTCGAGTGCGCTGAACGCCGCCCAGTCGTGGGCCGCGGTGACCGCCGGATCATGCGTGTCGGCGGGGGGCTCGGCGGGGAACGCGGCGGGATCGGCGCTGAGCAGGGGCACCCGACGTACTCCTTCGGCTTCACACTGCCCCGGAGTACGACGACACCCTCGGCGCCTACGACGCGGATGACGCCATGGCCAGGGCCGCTGGCTGCGAGCTCCAGGTCCGGAACTCGTCGCCATAATCGCGTACCGCCGGGTGATCACGCCACGGCTCGGCCTGCTCGTGCAGGTCGCGGGAGCGTTGGTAGATGGAGCTGATCGGGGTGTCTCCGCACAGCCGCAGGGCCTCACGGCCCAATGCCATCGCGTGGTCGACGTCGGGCGTGCGCCGCTGCAGCAGCGCGGTGGCCACATCGAGGCGTACCAGCGAACGGCTCCAGGAGGAGGACGAGTGCTCCACCAGATCGTCGATGTGCTCGGCGTCGCGCAGTACCTGGGCCGTGTTGCGCAGCGCGACGTGTGACGTGACGGCGTTGGCCAGCGTCCTGGCCCGTCCGTACGGCTCGAAGGAGATGCAGGAGGTCAGCCCGACGGGTACCTCGTGGAGGTCGGAGAGGCGGAGTGCCTGTCCGATGGCTTGCTCGACGGCACGCCGGTCGCCGGTCTTGCCGAGGGCCCGGGCCCGGCCGTTGGCGAGCAGGCGGATGCACTGGGCGTGGCGCGGGGCTCGCTCGACGGCCGCGGCCGCGCAAGCGTCCGCCTCGTCGTACCGGCCGGCGTAGTAAAGGCTGAAGGAGAGCGTGCCGCACGCCCAGAGGTCGGTGTCTAGGTCGCCGATCTCACGGCTGAGTTCCCGGGCTTCGGTGCAGTACGCCTCCGAGAGCGCGAAGTCGCCCGTGTTCACCGCCATGTAGCCGAGCAGGCCGGAGGCGCGGGCGGCGAGGCGGAAGAGTTCCCGGCGCGTGCGTGGGGGCTGGCGGCCGTCGAGGAGGGTGTGGGCAAGCTGCCGTACCTGGCGGGCCTGGGGGCGGAGGACGTACGGCCCGTCCTGTTCGTACCGGCTGGCGATGCCCTCCAGCGAGGAGTCAAGGAAGGCGAGCGTCGCGTCGTCGGCGTTGCTGGCCGTGAGCTGCCGGGTCCGAGTGACGATGTCCAGTGGGTTCTCGTCGTCCTCGCGAGGCGGAGGCGCACTCGTCGCCTGCTGGCCCGTGCTCGACTCCTCGTCGCGGTCGTGCGCGGAGTCGCCGTCGTACGTCGTGGAGAACAGCTCGGACACGGGTCTGCCCAGCATGTGCTCCAGAACTCGGCAGGCGTCAGGACGAGGCAGAGTCAGCAACTCCCCGCCGTACCAGCGGTCGAACTGACGTGGAGATACCTGGAGGGACGCCAGTCGGGGGTCTCGGTCGAGCTCTGCCAGCCGGGCGGCGGCCCGCTCGTACTGGGCGGCGAAAGCCTCGTGCGTCGTCAGGTGCCGTTGCTGGAGCAGCTGCCGAAGCAGCGTTGTCCGTGGCATGGCCCACCCTCCTGGTGCGGCGTGCAGGACCGACGCGAAGGCGCGTGCCGGTGGCGAGGTCGTGGCCTGCTCGCCCATCGGTCGGCTGCGGCGCATGCCCGTACGAACGCGCGCCGTGACTCCTGACAGCATGCCGACGCAACCACCAACTAGGCAATATGTCTGGTGAAGTTGACCCGTATGGGTTGTAGAGGTGTCGCCGGTACGGAGAGACTTCCGGCATGGCCTTGAAGAGAAGCCTGGTCCCGCAGTCGGTGTACCGGCGACAGCTCGCGGCACGGCTGAAGGAACTGCGTGACGCGACCGGGCTCACCCTCACCGAGGTCGCCGACCAACTGGAGGTCAACCAGGGGTCGCTGAGCCGGATCGAGAACGGCGAACGCGGCACGACGCCGGTCCTCGTCCGGGCACTGCTGGACCTGTACGGCGTCAAGGACGAGGACCGGCGCGCCGACGTGCTCGACCTGGTGCGAGCGGACAAGGAGCAGCAGAAGCCCTGGTGGCGGAAGTACTCGACAGTGCTCACCCCGACCCGCTACGACGGCTACCTCGCGCTGGAGGCCGGCGCGACGCACCTCGCCAGCTACCAGCCGATGCTCGTGCCGGGGCTGCTCCAGACCGAGGACTACGCGCGTGCCGTGATCTCCCAGATGAGGAAGGACCTGTCCCCGCCGCAGGTCGAGTCCCTGGTCAGGGTCCGCATGGAGCGGCAGAACAGCCGCCTGGGCGGTGAGGCCCCCGCCAGACTCTGGGCGATCCTCGACGAAGCCGTGCTGCGCAGGACGGTCGGCTCCGTTGAGGTGATGCGCGACCAAATGCGAAAGCTGGTGGAGGCGAGCGAGCGGCCGAACGTCACCGTGCAGTTGCTGCCCTTCTCGCTCGGCGCGCATCCCGGGCTGTACGGCCCGTTCGTCATCCTGACGTTCCCGCACCCCACGCCGGACCTGGTGTGGCTGGAGAATGCCAAGAACTCCGTGTATCTCGAGTCCCCAGAGGATGTAGAGAACTACACAGACATCTTTGACCAGTTGAGGAGTACCGCCCTCGACCCGTCGGAGACCCGCGCCCGCATCGCACGCATCAGCAAGGAGCTCGAAGAGTGAGCACGCCCCGAATGAACGCCCCGCACGATGTCACGACAGCTTCGTACGACGACGATGTCGCGCACGCGCGGTGGCACAAGAGCTCGTACAGCGGGGGTGCGAACGACTGCGTGGAAGTCGCGGAACTGGGCGAACACGCCGCAGTGCGCGACTCCAAGAACATCAGCCGTGGGCCGTTGCTCTTCTCGAAGGCGGCGATGCGCACGCTGGTCAGCGGTATCGCCAGCGGGGCAATCGGTGAGCATCGGGGCTGAGCAGAGAGCTAAGGCTTGGGGAGAAACTCATGACGGTTGTCCTCGTGGGCGCAGGCGTCTTGGGTCTCACGACCGGCATGGCGCTGCTAGAAGCCGGAGTCTCCGCGCGGCTGGTGGCCCAGGAGATTCCCGGCGCACGTCGCTCGCGGCCGGCGCGATGGGGCCCGTACCTTGTCTAGCCTTGGGCGAAGTCCGGGCGTGGAGCCTGACGCCACCCGATGTCTTCCGGAGGCTCGCCGAGGACGACACGACCGGTGTTCGTCTGATGAGCGGGGTAGAGGCCGCTCGGCACCCTGTTGAAACACCGCCGTGGAGCGAGCTGTTCCCCGTTTCCGGCATGCCGACTCCTCCGAGCTTCCCGACGGTTTCGGGGCCACCTCCTCCGCGCCGCACTTGTCGCCCATCTCCCGCTGCTCGGGAATATTCTCTGAAAGAAGCCAGGAGCCGTGTGTGGCGGGGTGAGATGCGCGAGGTATGGAACAGCGATCGTCGCCTGACAGCGATCACTCGCTCGGCTCTCTCGAT
The DNA here is from genome assembly GCF_001270025.1 of Streptomyces azureus. Taxonomy (NCBI): domain Bacteria; kingdom Bacillati; phylum Actinomycetota; class Actinomycetes; order Kitasatosporales; family Streptomycetaceae; genus Streptomyces; species Streptomyces azureus. Next base: position 40,070 of record NZ_DF968202.1, read on the forward strand.
GCCTGCCCGGCAGGCCGTCATCGACCAGCAGATCAGGCCCGGGGAGAGCGTCCTGGACTATGGCTGCGGCCGTGGAGACGACGTGCGCAGCCTGCATCACATGCAGCTCGACGCTACTGGCTGGGATCCACACTTCTTCCCGGACGGCGAGCAGAAGCCTTCGGACGTGGTGCTGCTCACCTATGTGTTGAACGTGATCGAAAACCCTGCCGAACGGCGCGAAACCCTGCTGCGCGCCTGGACCCTGGCTCGCGGGGTCCTGGTGGTCTCCGCCCGCCTGGTGTGGGAACGGAACAAGGTGAACGGTGATCAGCTCGCCGATGGGCTCCTAACCGGACGTGGAACCTTCCAGCACCTGTTTGGCGCGAGCGAGTTGCGCGACTTCGTACAGGAGACCACTGGCGTCCGCTGCGTGTCCGCAGCGCCCGGAGTCGTCTATGCGTTTCGGGACGATTCTGCCCGCATCGCCTTCCTTGCCCGCCGGATCGTGCCCGATGCCGAGTGGCTGGCCTCCGAGGACACCGCTTCCGCTATCGCCGCGGTTGTCGACTTCACGGAGCGGCGGGGGCGACTGCCGCGGCTGGAAGAAATGTCGGTTCCGCTATCAGAACTGTTGAGTCATCTCCAGGGCACCGAACTCCAGCGCCTGGTCCGACGCTCCGCCGACCCGGAGAAGATGGCTGCGGGCGGCAAGCGCACCACGCTGAACACGTTGCTGTTCCTTGCCGTGGAGCTGTTCAATGGACGCGGCCCGTTCGGCAGCCTGCCGCTGCCCATCCAGCTCGATATCCGGTCCTGCTTCTCCTCCTACCTGGAGGCGTGCAAACGCGCCGACCGGCTCCTGCTCAAGCTGCGCGACGACACCTACGTACGCGGCGCGATGCGAGCTTCGGAAGTCGGCAAGCTCACGCCGACCGCGCTCTATGTGCACCGCCGTGCCGTCGACCGGCTGCCCACCGTGCTGCGACTGTACGAGCACTGCGCCGCCATCGCCGCTGGCCGCCCCTCGCAGTGGTCCGTGGCGAAGCTCAAGCACCAGGGACGAGCCGTCAGTTGGCTCGATTACCCCGACTTCGACACTGACCCGCACCCCAGACTGCACTCCTCCTACTCGATCGAGATGCGCAGTCTGGACACGACCCATCTGTCCTATGCCCACTCGGCTAACCGGCCGCTGCTGCACCGCAAGCACGAGTTCTTGGCGCCGGACGACCCCAACGTGCCCAAGTACCGGCGGCTGACCGAGGCCGAAGTGCGGGCCGGACTGTACGACCAGCCGCACTTGATCGGAACCGAGCAGGGCTGGGAAGCCGAGCTGGAGCGCTGCTCGCGCGCTCTACGCGGGCACAGGCTGGTGCGCCGATCCCCGAGCCCAGCAGCGGTCCCGCAGGCTCAGGCCCCGGGAGAGGAAGGAGAGCCGGAGTCCCCTACGGCTGGAGCTGGTTGACGGCAGCGACCAGGTCGCCGACCTCGAACCCATCGACTTGTGAAGGGAGCCAGGACAGGCGCAGCCCGTTGGACACGATCTCATCGGGCAGTCCCATGGCTGTCAGCACGTGACTCGGAGTGTAGGAGGTGCTGGTGCATGCCGAGCCAGTGGCCACGGCCGCGACGCCCTTGAGGCTGATGATCAGGGCTTCGGCGTCCACGCCCTCGAAAGAGAGGTTGAGGATGTGCGGCACGGATTGCTCAGGGTCGCCGTTCACGTGGTAGCGAGTGCTGGCGAGCCCGGCGAGGAGCTGCTCGCGGAATTTCTGCGCCCCAGCCAGCCACTGCTTGTGCTCCTTGCGGAAGATCTCCTCCGCCTTAGCCAGTCCCATGATCAGCGGGACGGGCAGGGTACCCGGGCGAAGCTTGCGCTCCTGGCCACCGCCGAACATCAGAGGCTGCAGCGGGAGCCGGTCCCAGCCGCGACGACGGACCAGTAGTGCGCCGATGCCCTTCGGAGCACCGATCTTGTGGCCGCTGATGCTGATCAGATCGATCGGCGCGGTGAGGTCTTGCGGGAGCTTGGCGAAACCTTGGGCGGCGTCGACGTGGAAGTACGTGGACGTCTCGCGGAGGATTCGTCCGAGTTCGCTGACAGGCTGGATGACACCCGTCTCGTTGTTGACGTGCATGAGCGACACGAGCAAGGTGTCCGGACGGAGGCGCTCCCGGACGGCTTCGACACTGATCCTGCCGTGTTGGTCGGGCTTGAGGAAGTCGACCTCGAAACCACGGCTTTGCAGGTGTTCGAGCGGCTCTAGAACCGCTTTGTGCTCGATTGCCGAGGTGATGATGTGTCGGCGCCCGGTCTGCTCGCCGTGCGGCGCCATCCCGAGCAACGCGATGTTGTTGCTCTCGGTCGCTCCGCTTGTGAAGATCAACTCTTCGGCAGATGCCCCGAGTTGCGCGGCGAGCTGGGTACGCGCCTGCTGTACCGCCTTCTTGGCGCGCGCACCATACTCGTGAGTGCGGCTGCCGGCGTTGCCGAAGTCTTCGGTCATCCAGTGGAGCACGACGTCAGCGACACGTGGGTCGACGCGCGTGGTAGCGGCAGCATCAAGATACGTTACCGACATCATTACTCTCTTCCGCAGGAATCCCGTACAGCACGTCACTGAGATCACGTACCGAGGTACGATACCGCCGTGATCGATCAACGAGGGGCCCATGCGGCAGGAGAGGCGACGTCCGTCGGCTTCCAGTACGTTTTTCCTGCCATCAGAGGAGTCCAGGCGGGGCGGGAGTTCTTCGTCTCGATGTGTCCACTCCGACTGATCCCCAAGATTTTCGTCTTCGACGACGATGAGATCGCCCCGGAAGTCCGGGCGCAGCGTGTCCTCAATAAGGGCAGGCTGCCAGCGCTAACTCGGTACATTCTGGACAATCCGGATGATTACGTATTCAGTGCGCTCACCGCCTCGATCGATGGCGAGATCACCTTCGAGGGCATCGCAAGCGAGGGCACGGGGATGCGTGCCGGGCAGATTCGCGTACCCATGGCGGCGCGCTTCTTGATCAACGATGGGCAGCACCGCCGTGCTGCCATCGAGCTCGCGCTCAAGGAGAACCCTGACCTGGGCGACGAGACAATCGCCGTCGTTTTCTTTCATGACGCGGGCCTGGGGCGTGCCCAGCAGATGTTCGCAGACCTGAACCGTCACGCGGTGCGCCCGTCGCGCTCGATTGGCGTGCTCTACGACCAGCGCGACGACCTTGCCAGCCTGACCCGGCTGCTGGCCCTGAAATCCTCCGTGTTCAAGCAACACGTCGAAATGGAGAGCAGCACGCTATCGGCACGTTCGCGCAAGCTGTTCACACTCAGCGCCCTGCACTCGGGCAATCAGTCCCTGCTCCAGGGGCTGGAGCTCAAACGCGACGAGGCGGCCGTGCTGGCCCAGGCGTTCTGGGAATACGTTGACACGCTCATCCCCGAGTGGGGGATGGTCCGCGATCGCCGCATGACCGCCCCCGACGTACGTCAGAACTACATCCACAGCCACGGCATCGCCCTGCATGCCCTGGGGCGTGTAGGAAACAGCTTGTTGCGTGAATCCGTCGACGACACCGTGTGGCAACCGCGCCTGAAGAAGCTTGCCGCAGTCGACTGGGCCCGCACCAATCCCGATTGGGAGGGCCGCGCGATCATCGGCGGCCGGGTCTCCAAGAGCCACGCCCAGGTCGCTTTGACCGTGAGCTACCTTCGCCGCATCCTGAAGCTCAGGCTCAGCCCTGAAGAGCAGCGCGCCGAAGACGCTTATCAGCGAGGAGAGTCATGAGTACCCCGACCCGACGAGCTGCGCCTTTCGAAGGCAGCAGCCTCGCGCAGGTGACCGCTGAACTCAAGGAAGAGGTCCGCGAGCTCTATACCGCGGACGAGGTGCCCTGGGTGATCGGCTACAGCGGGGGCAAAGACTCCACTGCCACCCTGCAACTGGTGTGGCTGGCTCTTCAGGAACTGCCAGTCGAGCAGCGCACGAAGACCGTCTACGTCATCAGCACCGACACCTTGGTGGAGAACCCGGTCGTCGCCTCGTGGGTGAGCCAGTCCCTGGAGACCATGCGACAGGCGGCAGTCGAGCAGCAGCTGCCGATTGAGCCGAACCGCCTCACCCCCAAGGTCCAGGACACTTTCTGGGTGAACCTGATCGGACGCGGCTACCCGGCGCCGCGCCCGAAATTCCGCTGGTGCACCGAGCGCATGAAGATCCGGCCCTCGAACACCTTCATCCGCAAGGTGGTCCGTCGGCACGGCGAGGCCATCCTGGTGCTCGGTATCCGAAAGCAGGAGAGCCAGGCCAGGGCACGGGCCATGGCCAAGCACGAGAAGCGCCGGGTACAGGAGCGCCTGTCCCCAAACGGCAACCTGCCCAACTCGCTCGTCTACAGTCCGATCGAGGACTGGTCCAACGACGAGGTATGGACCTTCCTCATGCAGCAGTCCAACCCCTGGGGGCACCCAAACAAGGATCTGCTGACCATGTACCAGAGCGCCACCGAAGACCAGGAGTGCCCGCTGGTCGTGGACGACTCGACGCCTTCCTGCGGCGACAGCCGCTTCGGCTGTTGGACCTGCACCCTCGTGGATCAGGACAAGTCCATGGCCGCCATGGTCAACAGTGGCGACGAGATGGTGTGGATGGAGCCGCTCCTCACACTGCGCAACAAGCTGGATGTCAGTGGCCCGGAGGAGCACGAGCTCCGGGACTTCCGCAAGATGAACGGCAGTATCCAGTTGTTCGGCGAGCGTATCGTCCATGGCCCCTACACCCAGGAGGCCCGCGAGACCTGGCTGCGGGAGCTTCTCGAAGCCCAGTCCCGTGTGCGAGCCGAAGCCCCGGAGTACGTCCGCGGCATAGAGCTGATCACGATGGAAGAGCTACACGAGATCCGCCGCCTGTGGGTCTTCGAGAAGCACGAAGTTGAGGATTCCCTGCCACGCATCTACAAGGAGCAGACCGGTGAGGACTTCCCCGGACGCCCGCTGGATGAGCACCTCGCTCTCGGCGCAGGCGAGATGGACCTGCTCCGCGAGGTCTGCGACGGCGACGACCTGCTGTTCACCACTGCCCGTGAACTGCTTGAGGTGGAGCGCAAGTTCCGCACTATGACCCGCCGTTCGGGGCTGTTCGAAGCCCTGGAGAAGACGGTCAAGCGAGGTTTCTTCGAAGGCAAGGATGATGCGCACGCCTACGCGCTCAAGAAGAAGTACCTGCTCGAAGAGATTGCCGACCGCCTGCCCCTGATCGAGGACGAAGACACTACCGATGCTCCTGCGTAAGATCACGCTGCACGACTTCGGGGCCTACCGGGGTGAGCAGTCCCTCGACCTCACCACCACGCCCGGCCGACCGATCGTCCTGATCGGCGGCATGAACGGTTGCGGCAAGACCACTCTGCTTGATGCCCTGCAGCTGGCCTTGTATGGGCCGCGCGCCCGCTGCAGCGGGCGGGGTAACCGCTCCTACGAGACATACTTGCGGGAGTGCATCAACCGCCAGGCCGACCCTGCCACCGGCGCCGAGATCGAACTCGAATTCTCCATCACCGTGGAAGGCAGTGAACGCATCTACAAGGTCTGCCGCAAGTGGGCCGTTAGCGGCAAGACCCTGCACGAGTACGTCAACGTGGTCATCGACGGCAGCTGGAGCAAGGCCATCAGCGAAAGCTGGGCCGACCATGTGGAGGATCTGCTCCCACTGGAGATCGGGTCCCTGTTCTTCTTCGACGGGGAAAAGATCGAATCTCTCGCTGACCCGGACCGGGCCTCCGCCGTCATCGAGTCCGCCGTGCACTCGCTCCTCGGGGTGAACACCGTCCAACAGCTGCGCACCGACCTGCTCGCGCTGCAGCGCCGCCAGAAGCTCAGTGGCGAGGAACAGGAGACGGTCGCTCAGATCCGTGAGTTGGAGAGCCGGCACGACGCCGTGCAGGAGGAGGTCGAAGCTGCTCACGCCAAGGTCGCCGAACTGCGCTCCCGCCTCGACGCCGCCAAGGTGACTTTGGAGAACGCCGAGTACTCCTTCCAGAAGGACGGTGGAGAGCTTTACGAGCGCCGTCGTGAGCTGGAGACCCGCCGAAAGGACGTCGCTAAGGCCCTCACGGCCACCGAGGAGTCCCTCGTCGACCTCGCCGCTGGCCCGCTACCGCTGCTTCTTCTGAGCGAGCAGCTCACCGCCGCGCACAAGCAGGCGAGCGTAGAGCAGCAGGCCGATGAGTCGGCCCAGATCCTCGACGTCCTCGCCGATCGTGACCGCGACATCCTCGACCGGCTGGATGAGCTCCTGTCCGTCGGTGATCTGGAGGTCTTCCGCGCTCATCTGGAAAAGGACCGCCGCGAACGTGAGCTCGCGGGCGGCTCCGAACGCATCCTCGCGCTCTCCGCGGATGGGTACGCTCAGCTCGCAGGAATTGGCCAAGTCCTTACCCATGAGCTGCGACGAGCCCAAGAGCTGCTCGCCCAGGTAGCCGACCAGGCCGCTGCCGTCGAGGCACTGGACCGTCAGCTGGCCGGGGTCCCGGACGAGAAACAAATTGCTACCCGGATCGCCGAGCGCGAACAGGCACTGCGCCGCGTCCACCAGCTGGAGGCCGACCTGGAGAGCGCGCTTGCCGCGCATGCCACCAGCAAGGGTCGACGCGAGGCGCTCACCGCCGAGCTGGAGCGGGCTCATGAGGCGCGGGTCAAGACCCTGGTGCGCGCCGAGGAGGTGGCACGCGTTATCGCCTACTGCGACAGGCAGCGTGCCGTTCTCGACAAGTTCCGCACCGCTCTGCTGAACCGGCACATCAACCGGCTCGAAGTCGCGGTTCTGGACAGCTTCTCCAAGCTCATGCGTAAGCGTGGGCTCGTCAGTGATCTGCGCATTGACACTGACCGCTACCAGTTGACCCTGATCGGCACTGACGGCGAGTCTCTTGACTCCGGACGTCTCAGTGCTGGGGAACGTCAACTACTCGCGGTCTCTCTGGTATGGGGACTCGCACGCGTTGCCGGCAACTGGCTGCCGAGCGTCATTGACACACCCCTCGGGCGGCTCGACAGCCGGCACCGCGAACACCTGGTGGATCGCTACTTCCCCCACGCCAGCCACCAGGTCCTGCTGCTGTCGACAGACGAGGAGATTGACGAGCGGCTGCTAGGGCGCCTTAAGCCTTCCCTCGCTCACACCTACACCCTCGTTCACGACGACACAACGTTCACCACCTCCGTGCAGCCGGGCTACTGGTGGACCTCCGGAGCAGCGCATGTCGCTTGACACCATCCGACTGTCCCAGCCGGCACGCGACCAGTTGGTCTGGCTCAAGCGCACCACCGGGATCAAGAACTGGAACGTCCTCTGCCGGTGGGCACTGGCCATGTCCCTGCGTGAGCCCTCCACTCCGCTGATCAAGGAAATCGTCACCGACTCGAACGTCGAGATGTCCTGGAAGACCTTCGCAGGTTCGTACGGGGACATCTACCTCGCGCTGCTGCGACAGCGTTGCGCGGCCGACGGCGAACCGCTGACAGATGAGTCCCTCAGTCGAGCACTGACGATCCACCTGCACCGCGGTATCGGCTATCTCGCCGGCAACGAGGACATCCGCACAATCCGTGAACTTGTCGGCTCGGCCTGCGAGTAATCCCACTGGCAGGCACATGATCGGCCCAGGCCAGGAGGCGCCACGCCTCCTCGCCTGGGCCGATCGCGTATGAGTAGGCGAAGTTCAGCCAGCACTGATGGACACCGGCTTGGCACTGCACCCGCCCACCGTGCTGTAGACCCCGCGAGCGCCGTACTGAGCGGGGAACCAACCAATGGACCCCCGCGTGTCAGTGGTGTCGCTTACGATAATTTTTCACAAAAGGCCGTAGGCGCAAGCCGCGGGGACGCCGTGGCGTCCGGGGGAGGACTGATCACAAGTGCGCACAGACTGCAAGATCTTTCGTTGCGCTTCGCCTGGTGTCCGAGCGGCTACTGAGCGGCGTGCCGTGAGTCTGTCCCGGGCTCATGCGCAGCACTCCTCAATAGTCGTTTACCTCACCCACTCGCCCCGCACATACGACCACCGGCTCGTAGCCTGCACTCCAGCCCGGTGGCGCTCAGCGCGGGTGAGCGGGTTCAGAAGCGCGGCATGAGTAAGGGAACCCCTGCTTTGACCAATGCTCTTTCGCATAGCCGCTACTCCATGCTGGACGTCGACCAGGCGCCTGAGACACCTGGGCTCTACGCCTGGTACGTGAGTTTTCGAGCGGGTCCGCACGACTGGAAGATGAAGCCCAGCCCGGAGGGTGATCAGGCGATTCAGGGCTTCCTGCGGTTGCTCAGGAAGTACGCCGGCTACTACGAGCCGTTGCCCATTGCTCTGCGCGGGCGCGGTTCATACGGCACCGCGTGGGAGGGCGAGCTCGAACTCGACACGCCCCTGCGCGAGCAGGACGAGGCAAGTCATGCTGCCTCTGCGCAGGAGGACGAACGTCTTGCGATACTCATGGACTCCTTGGACAGCGAGGAAAGGCGGCGGGTAATGGCCACCATCATGGAGATGGCGTCCCCCGTGTTCTCCTCACCGCTGTACATCGGTGTCGCTGAGAATCTGCGCGAGCGCCTACGCACCCACCGCCGAGACTTCACCAAGGCGTACGACTGGCTGCGTGAACACCCTGAGGACGCTGAGGCTGTCCGGGCGAAGGGAAAGACCTTCGGTGCGCGGGCAGCCGCTCGCAACATGGCCATGGGCCACCTCGAAGCCTGGGTCATCGACCTAGGTGATCAAGCAGACGACGCTGTGACCATCAAGCATCTGCGAAACACCGCAGAGTCAGCCGAATGGCTGCTCCACCGGCTGTACGCGCCGATTCTCGGAAGGCAGTAGGACACGATGTTCGGCTCAGGAACCAAACTTACGTTCCACAACTACGTTCAGGGGACGTGGGGCACCTTCGCTACGCCCGCCGGCCGCGTGGACTACATCATGACCAAGGCGCGGCTCGGCGAGGAGACCAACGATCCCGAACGTCGGCTCACCAAGAGCCTCGCGCCGGTCCGTGAGGTCATGGAAGCCGGTGACCTGGACTTCAACCAGCTCCTGCAACGCGATCTGGACGACCACCGCGTCGCGGTCAACCTCATTCCCTACCTGCTGGATCTCAAGCCCACTGGGCCAGCGTTCTTCCCACCGATCGTCGCGGTCCTGCTGCCCTTCCGCGGCAAGCGCCCCTCGTTCTTCGAGTCGTTGGGCCAGCAGACCGTGATCGAGGATGACGGTGCCCGCTGGCAGCAGGAGCAGGCGGGCACATCCTTCCAGGTTCAGCGCCTGGTCGGTGCCGACGACCGCCTCCACTCGGCGAACCTCGGCAAGCTGTGGTGGGACGACACCAAGGCGCAGCTCGTGGTCCTCGACGGGCAGCACCGTGCTATGGCGCTGCTGGCGGTGGAGCGCACCATGACCAAGAGCTGGCAAAACTCCGGGGTAGGCGGACGCTTCCGCTCCTTCTACGAGAATCAGGTCACACAGGCCCTCCGCGACTTTGGCGATGTGGACCTGAGCCGCATCGAAGTTCCAGTGACGGTGTGCTGGTTCCCTGAAGAGACGGGGGAACAGGCAAAACCGCATGAGGCCGCACGCAAGCTCTTTGTCGACGTCAACAAGGAAGCGCGTCCGCCGTCCGATTCGCGGATCATCTTGCTGTCGGATGCTGAACTGAGCAACGTCCTAACCCGCCGGATGCTCAGCGAGCTGCGCAACGACACCGATGATTCTCTGCTACCTATCTACGCCGTTGAGTACGACAACCCGGAGGTGAACTCCACTCGGCCGGCCCGCTGGTCGGTGCTGACCAATATTCACCTCCTCAAATTTGCCGTCGACCGCTGCGTCTTCGGCCCCCCGAAGTATCTGAATAATGTCGCGCAGAAGATCGGAGGTCGTCTCAGCCAAACCGATCTGGACACGTTCATGCAGAAGCAGCTAGACATCATCAGCCTTTTTCCTGATCAGTTCGAGGACGGCGGCTTCACCTACCAACGGGACAGGATCGGTAACACTGAATTCCCCCTGGGCCAGCTGGAGGTCATCAGCGACCGGTTCGCAGCCACTTGGGGGCGGGCCATCCTCACCCTCCTCTCGAAGACCGCCCCCTACGCTGCTCACGCCAAGGCGCTGACGCAGTCGAAGGACGAGTGGCACGTCGATGACACCGGTCTGTCTCTCGCCCATGACGCTCTGTTCGGCGGAGTGGGCGTGTTCTGGACGCTGCGCGACAGTTACGAGCACTACCTGGAGAAGAAGGCCGCAGGTCTGAAGGCGACCAAGTCCGACGTGATCCGCGCCTGGGAGGCGTTGAAGGGGCGCGAAGAGGCGTTCGAGACCTACCGTGCTCAGGCTTTTCTGGACTCAGGACGCGGCAGCGCGCTCAAGAAGTCGAAGGCCGCGTACGCAGTGTTCAACACACATGCCTGCCAGCTGGGCATGATGATGACCCTCGGGTCGCTGTGGGAACTGCGCAAGAAACAGTCAGGCGGTGCCGATCTCAACGAGCTCCCTCAGTTTGCTGATGCGCTCGCGGGAGCATGGAACGCCTACTTCGCCCTAGAATCCGGCAAGGCGAAGGACCGCAGGCTCGCGTTCAATAAGACCGAGGTCAGCCATCCCTTAAACCAGATCGCGAATATGGACACGCCGCAGGCGGTCTACTTCCGGTACTTCTGGCTCCAGGTGCTGGACACGCCCGAGGCATGGGCTCACATTGCTCCATGGTTTGTGAACCGGGCAGCGTTCGAGGACACGCTCAGCAGAGCACGTGGCCTCTACCTAGAGCTGTGCCAGGAGCAGCAGTTCAGGGCGCTCAAGACCAGCAGCCCCGAGGTCATCGACACGAAACTGCGGCCAGAGGCGGAGAAGACAGCTCGTGCTGCGCTCGGGCGCGCGCTCAAGGAGTGGTTCTACGGCACCGACGAGCCGTACAGGAGCTGGTTGGCTCAGTTCATCCAAGAAGGAGTGAACACGCAGCAGCCGGACAACCCTGCCGACGATGCCGAGGACCTCGCGGCAAGCGCAGAGGGAGCCGAGGATGAGCCGGTGACCAGTGTGGATGACCTGCTTGGTGAGTGAGCCGCGTTTCGGCAGCGGGGGGGGCAATGTTTCAGTCTTCGCCGCCGAGTCCGGTAGTTCTTCCACTGGTCGGAAAAGGTAGGAAAGATGTCGCCCTGGTTCTCGTCGCCCGCGCCGACGTGGCAGGTCGTGCTGCCGTGGCTGGATCAGCTGGCGCCTGAGGAGCTGCTCGCACTCCAGCGGCTGGGAGGGCCAGCGCAGTGGTGGCTGCGTGAGACGCCGGAAGAGACAAGCTCGCGCCGTTCATACATGGACGACGTCTTCGATTTGTTCGCATCTTTCCTCTGCTGGGGCAGTGGGTCAGCGCTGCTGGACGAGAAGCAGTTGTTCCTCCTGCTTCCCTTTCTGCCTATGGACTTGCCGACGGCGGAGTTGGAGTTGGACGAGAAGGCGCTAGAAGTGATGGAAGCGGCGGGCGGCAGGACACTGGGCGAAGTGGGGCAGCTGGCCCCGATGGACATCCTCAACTTGCCGAAGGTTCGCATCGAGATAAAGCGCGAAGTCCTCGCCGCTCTCGTGCGCGCGGGTGTCACGTTCCCGCAGAGGGACCGAACCGAGGAGTCCCTGGTGGCCGCAGCAGCAGGATCAAGTTCGAGTACAGCTCCGGACACCGCGATCTCCGAGTGGTTCGTCGGACTGGATACTCGACAGCAAGATCTCATTACTGAGCATCTGTGTGCAGTGTCTCCCTTGCCTGTCGACAGGCTTGCCGCACGCTACCGCACCATGCGGTCGTGGATGACACGGTTGCTTGACGAACTGCCCCAACACCTGGAGACCGCGGCTTTGGACTCCACGGGGGTCCGTTCCGCCTTGACGCTGTTCAGCGCTGCGACAGTGACCCCCATCACCCGCAGCGACCTGCTTGAGCAGCATCCTTGGCTCGCGGTCAATCTGCCGGGCAGCAATGTGACGATGCTTGAACTGTTGGTCGCTCTTCATTGGTCCGGGAGCACAGATGAAGAGTGGCTGTTCAGCGGCTCACTTGAGGAAATGCGCAAGCTCACTCGAGACGCACTTGATCTAGAAGCGGGAGAGTGCTTGTCCTGGGCCGCAACAAGGCGGCTACTCGAAGGCACTAGCGAATCCCTCGAGGTCACAGAGGAGTGGCTTCGCTACTGCGGGTTGCGGTTGGTGGGCGACCGCCAGGTCGAACTCGACGGAACTTCCCAACCCGTCGCTGATCAGACGGGCGCCCCAGCGGTGGAGGGCAACTACGTACTTGCTCCGCCACGGACTGCCACCGAAGCAGCGCCCCTGGAAAAAGCTCTGAGTGGGTTGCCTGCTCAGACGCACGGGGACCCTCCCCCGACTCCCGCGCAGTCTGGCGATGCGACGACGCTGGCGTTGATTGACGTACTCGAGCAGCTCCGCGAGTTCGCCTGCGAGCATCGGCCTGGCGAGCAGCTGGCCGATCTGCTGCGCGACAGCGACGAATTCCCCGAGCCATTGCGGACGCTGATGGCACGCATCCTCGCTGCAGTCGCGCGAGCCGACGGCTGGGAGCTGCCTGACGATGCCCTTTCCGGTGATGCTTCTGCGCCACCCGCCCGTCCACGTATTGGTGATTCCGCCGCCGGGAGCGGTTCCCGGCGCGAGACACTCAACGACCGAGCTTGGAACGTGCTCAACCAGCTCGGTCATCCTCTGGACTCGAAACTGTTGGTCGAGCGTATGGGCTCCGACGTGAACATCCGGTCGCTAAAGGCGCAGCTGCCCAAGGATTCACGGTTCGTGCGGAGTGACGTGGACTCGTGGGCGCTGACTGAGTGGGGGTTGCGTCCGTACACCACGATCAAGGAGCTCGTCACAGAGGAGGTGGACATGGCCGACGGCTCGATTCCGACAGATGAGCTGGTCGCCATCCTGACCCGTGCGTTCACCATCAACGAATCCAGCGTGCGCCAGGTCGCGTCTTCCCCTCCCTTCACCGCGCGTGGTGGCGTGGTACGCCGGCTCAGCGATGTCCGGCGTGAGGAGAAAGATGAGCGGGTTTCGGCCGACAGGGGTGCTGAGAGCCCTGACGATGATGGGCCGTCGCCCGAGGACCTGATCAACCTCATGGGGTTGTGATGACCAGACAGGATTCTGCACTCCGTGCGGCGGACCTGCTCGCTGACTACCGCAGTGACCGTTGCGACATCGTCCGCGACTTCTACGCCCCCGCTCTGGCTGCGGCCACCTCCTACGACCGCGCGGTCGGATACTTCAGTGCCTCGGTGCTGGCAGTGCTCGGCCATGGGCTGGACGCCTTTGCGGCTCGCGGCGGGACCATGCGCATCGTCGCTTCTCCACAGCTCAACGCAGAGGACGTGGAGCAGATTCAAGCCGGATACGAGCTCCGTGCCGTGTTGGAGAAGGCTGCGCTGCGCGATATCGAGCAGGCAACCGAGGATCCGCGGGCAGCTCGGGGGCTTGGCAAACTCGGCCTGCTCGTCGCCGATGGGCGGCTCGACATCAAGCTTGCATATATCAGCTCAAACGACCGGATTGGTATCTACCACGAGAAGATCGGGATCTTCCGCGACGGGCACGACCTGGTCGCCTTCAAGGGCAGCGCCAACGAGACCATGCCAGGGCTAATCGGCAACTTCGAGTCCATTGAGGTGTTTCGCACCTGGGAGCCGGGGGACAGCCCGCGAGCCGTGCGGATCAGCCAAGACTTTGAGGACCTGTGGGACAACCGGACTCCGCTGCTACGAGTGGTTGACTTCACCGCTGCCGCTAGAGGGGTCATCCAGGAGTGCGCGAAGCGCACCGCCTATCTGACGGAGGCCGAGCTGCCGATGATGGACGGTGCCGTCATCACCCTGCCCCGACCGGAGGCATCTGGACGGCTGGTCATCCCCAGTGAGCTGACCGTGCGGGACTACCAAAAGCAGGCCGTCGAGCGGTGGTTTGCGAACGGTGGCCGCGGCATCCTGCGTATGGCCACCGGCACGGGCAAGACCCTGACCGCGCTGTCCGCTGCGGCTCAATTGACCCGAATGCTGCATAACCGGGGCGAACCGCTGCTGACTCTCGTCATAGCTCCGTATCAGCACTTGGTCGATCAGTGGTCAAAAGACGTCGCATGGTTCGGCATGCAGCCAGTCCGCGCCTACGAGTCCACCGCCAGCTGGTACGGGAGAGCCTCGTCCCTTCTCGACGCATTGGCGCTGGGAACGGCAAAGGGCGGCGTCATCGTCACCACCAACACCACCTTCGCCGCTGACCCGTTGCAGGGAATCCTGGCCCGCTATCGCGGTCGCCTTCTCGTCATCGCGGACGAGTGCCACAATCTGGGCGCCAAGCGCTTGCGGGATAAACTTCCCACCTCGGCCGGCTATCGGCTCGGGCTGTCTGCCACTCCGGAGCGCTGGTTCGACGACCAGGGCACTTCCGCGCTGACCGACTACTTTGGCGATGTCGTTTTCGAGATGGGTATCGGCGATGCCATCCGAGCGGGCGCGCTTTGCCGCTACACCTACACTCCGGTTCTGGTCGAGCTGGACGACGAGGAGGCATTTCTCTACGCGGAGGTGACCGAGAGGATTGCCAGGATCATCGCCGCCCAGGGCTTCTCCGAAGATACGGACGACGACAGCCCCCTCGGCAAGCTCCTGCGCAAACGCTCGAACATCCTGGGGCACGCACGCGCCAAGCTGCCTGCCCTGCGCAGGGAGATCACCGCGCGGCGTGAGGACTGGTACCAACTGCTCTACTGCGCCGAGGGTCGACATCCCCTTGCCTACGATGCTGGCGACGTCCATGAGCCAACCCAACTTCAGCAGGCACTGTCCTTGGTCGGCATGGACTTGCGTATGCCCGCGGCCCCATACACCGCCGAAACCAGGCGCGACCAGCGACAACACCTGCTTCGCAGATTCGCGGCAGGCAGAGAGCTTCAGATCTTGCTGTCGATGAAGTGCCTCGACGAAGGCGTGGACGTGCCCGCCGCGCGCACTGCGTACTTGCTCGCCAGCTCCTCCAACCCAAGGCAGTTCATCCAGCGTCGAGGCCGTGTCCTGCGTAAAGCTCCGGGGAAGGAACACGCGGACATCGTCGACTTCATCGTCGTCCCACCGAACGGGGCGAGCGAACTGCAGCACGAGACCGAACGCCGAATGGTCGCCCGTGAGTTGACACGGGTCACTGAGTTCGCCCGGCTCGCCGACAACGAGGCACGCACCCTGGACATCCTGCGCCCGCTGCGCCTGCGCTACGGGCTCTTGGACACCTGAAGCATGTGAGCGACGTGAGAACAGCCCGAAGTGTGGAGAGGTCATGGGAACGACGGACAGCTTGAAAGACATCATGGACGGCCTGTCGCCAGAGGCCAGGAAGCTTGTAGCGAAGGTGTGGCAGCTCGAGCGTGAGCACCTGCACGTGAAGAACCCGACCCTGCTCACCGATGAAATCGTCCGTGCTGCCAAGGAGCTGGCCAAATGAAACTGCTCAAGCTCACATTGGACAACTTCCGTGTCTTCTACGGCACTCAGAAACTTGACCTCGAGGTCTCGCAGGACAAGCCCGCTGTCCTCATCTTCGGTATGAACGGCGCGGGCAAGACAACCTTGCTCAATGCTTTCACGTGGGCCTTGTACGGCACATTTTCTGACGATGTGGAGCGTCAAGAGCGCGTGATCAACGACCACGCCTGGGCAGAGACCCCCTTCGGCGGAGCGGTCAGCGCTTCGGTGAAGCTCGAGTTCGAGCATGAGGGCCTGCACTTCACAGTGCATCGCGCGGTCACCACAACCAAGAACGCCGATGAGCAGAGCGCTGTGACTCCGAAGCTCACTGTTACCGAGTCCGAGCATGGAGCCAGCACAACGGTCCGGAACGGTCAGGATCGTATCCAGAAGATTCTCCCCGAGGGGCTGCGCCAGTTCTTCTTCTTCAACGGTGAGCGCATGGAGCGAATGTTCACCGGCGACCGAACGGACGAGGTCCAGCAGGCGATCAAGACGCTGATGGGCCTGGAGGAGATCGAGAGGGCGATTGACACGCACTTGCCGGCCGCCTCTCGCAAGCTGAGCCGCCAGGTGGGTAGCAACGGCGACGGTCGGCTGCAGGCGCTGACCGCCGAGCAGGATCGGCTGGAGCAGCAGAAGATCGAAGTACACAAGGAGCTGCTCCGGCTCTCCGAGAACGCTGCCGGCTATGAGCGCGAAGTCGAGGCAGCGAACAAGGCACTTTTGGCCAACGGCAAAGCTGCTCCGCTGCAACGCCAGCGTGCCAAGCTGAAGTTCCGGCTCGATGAACTGGTGGCCAAGCGCATCGAGCGCCAGGAGCGAAAGCGGGACCTGCTGGCCAAGAACAGCTTCCTGGCGTTCACAGGGGGCATCGACAGCACAGTGCTCGACTTGGCCGAAGGTATGCGTAAACGCCGAGAACTGCCTGCGGGAATCCAGCGTGACTACATCGACGGTCTGCTTGAGGACGGGCTGTGCATGTGCGGGCGTGACCTGCCCGAGGGCTCTGAGGCGCGTACGGCGTTGGAAGAACGCCGCTACAACGCGGGGCTCGCTGATGTTGAGGGCCGTTGGATGTACCTGCGTGGCAAGACCGCCGATCTCACTCTGGCGCGCGCTGATCTGCTGGCGAAACTGCGTGAGTGTGTTTCCGACATCGAGGACATCGAAGCGTCGATCAAGCAGATCGATGCCGAGAGAAGCGACATAGCCCGCGAGCTCGAGGGCGTCGACGAGATGGACGTGCAGCGCCTGGAGGAGCGACGCAAGGAGTTCGACCGGAAGCGCCTGGATGCACTGCAACAGCATCGTGAGGCCCAGACACAGCTGACCGAGCTGGACGAGCAGATTGAAAAGGTGCGGCGGCAATTCCACTCGGCACGGGTGCAGGACGAGGAGTCCAAGCGAATTCAGCGCCAGGTCCTACTGGTCGACGAAGTCCTCGATGCATTCCAGAGGATCTTGGCCGTGAAAACTGAGGAGGTTCGCCAACAGCTCGATGCCAAGGTCAAGAGCGTCTTCGGACGAATCTGCATCAGGCCCTTCACCCCCAGCCTGACCGCGTCCTTCGCCCTTGAACTCGTCAATCACTCGGCGGGCGTCGCGGCGGCCCGCAGTACCGGTGAGAACCAGATCCTGGGCTTGTCGTTCGTTGGGGCTGTCTCCGAATTGACGAAGGAGACGTACGACCGCAAGCAGAAGGCCACAGATGCTGTCCTGGGGGGTGGCGGAGTTTATCCCGTCGTCATGGACGCCCCGTTCGGGAACCTCGACGTGGCGTACCAGAACGACATTGCCGAGTCGCTGCCGAAGCTGACGTCCCAGATCGTCACCCTGCTGTCGAAGTCCCAGTCCCGCGGCATGGTGCTGGAACACCTCGGGCAGGCCGCGTCACGCATGTACGTGCTGCGTTCGTACACCACGAACACGGACGCCGATGAAGACAGCATCACCATCCACGACCGTGAGTTCCCCTACGTCTCACACGGCGAGTTCAACCACACCGTCCTTGAAGAGGTGACTGCCTGATGGCTGTTGAGATCCGGTTCCGGCGCCCTGCCGAACACGAGCAGCTGCTGGTCCTCCTCACCGGTAAGGACGGCCCCTTCCGAGCCAACTACGAGGCGCTGTTGTTCGCCGCGGCTCTCGGCCGCAGGAAGGAACGGCGCGTCCCATTCGAGAAGTCGGGCGAATTGATTCGCTACGCCCTCGTCGAGAACCGACCCTACGGCGATGTGCTCATCGACCTGATCGCCGCTGCCGAGGTTCCTGACGATGCGAAGATCCTGGGCGACGACCGGCTCGCCGACCGATTGAGGATCTTCGAGGAATATGCCAACGGCGGGCTGCACTGCCTCCAGGGAGAGATCAACACTCGGGGCAGCCGAGACCTTGTCGCGATCGTCAGTTCGCTCGTGCTGGACGCGCTTACACCGGCGGTCGACCAGGACGACGACCCTGTCAAGGACATGCTGGACGCCCTGGAGTGGTAGCAGAGCGCCGCCACGGACGACCAGCCGATCACCCATTGGCGCGCGCCTACTGCAGTTGAACTGCAGGTCTTCGCAGCTGGTGGGGCAACGTCCATGCTCTGCCCCAGCTGATTGGCGACCAGCGATCTGAAACACACCCGAACGCACAAGATGTGGAACCTCACGTGACTGGCCCGATTGACTCCAAGTCGCCCCTCTGCATAGCGCTCGCCGACCTGCTGCCGGCCCTGCGCTGGGGTGACCCACGCCGACTGGGGCCGCTGATGGAAGACCCCCGCCTGCCGGGAACGTGGTGGAACGACACGTCGCTCGTCGACGTCACGGCCACCATTGGCGCTGAGGAAGTGGCCCACCGGGCGGCCCAGGCTCTGCGTGCCTACTGGCCGCACCTGACCCTCGGCGTGGCACTCCCCAACCTGTGCTTCTGCCCGGAGGGCCAGGAAACGGACTTGCGGGTGACGATCGAGCAAGCCGCTTCGGACGTAGGTGTCGAGGAAGAAGATGAGGCAGTCGCGCGGCTCGTCCGACCACTGCTTCGCCCCTTCCTCATCGGTGGACGGAACCTGATGGAACCGACCGCCACTGCTTCCCGCGCCGAATCGCCCGCGGAGCCGAACCTGGACATCCACGCTCTCGCAAACATGCTGGCACGCCTACTCCCGGCCGACACCCCGTCCGCTATCCGTGCAGCCGTTGACTCATTGCGAGCTTGGGACCAGGGACGCTCCGAAAAGGAAAGCAGCACCCCCGATTCGGACACAAAAGAACAGGTCGAAGCGACATCTGGTAGGAAAGCCGGCCCGACAGCCGCGCCAGCGCTTTTGGAGGAACCGCTCAACGCGCTGGAAAGCCTCATCAGCGACTGGGGCGAACGTCAGCTGGCCGTTGCGGCAGGACGTACCTTCGGCCAGAACCGGATCTCCCTGGAGAACCTGGGCGAGCAGTTCGGGGTAAGCCGGGAGCGAGCCCGGCAGATCCAGGTTGAGCTCGAGAAAAAGCTCCAGCTTTGGCTCCACTCTGACAGCGGGCGGCCGTTTCTCAGCCACCTCCTCGCTGTCCAGGACCTTCTTGGACCAGTGGCCACCGAGGCCGAACTCCGCCAACTCCACCCGGGCCACGAACTCACAGTCCCTGCTCTCGGCCTTCCACTCTGGCAGCTCACTGCCTCGCTGCTTCCCGACCGCACCTGGACGAGCGGCTGGCTGGTGGAGGGCAATCTCGACGAGCGCATCGAACAGACACGGGCAGAACTGACACGGCTCTGCGGTGAGTCGGCCCCGACCTGGGCCGAGGCTGTGGAGCTGCTGCGGCAACTGGGCATCCACGAGACGGCTGCAGAAGAGTGGCTACTGGTAGTCAAGGGATTCCGCGTCACCGAAGGACACCTACTGCCCTGGGGCCGTTCCGTCAACGACCGGGCCGAAGCGGTTCTCATGCTTGTCGGGCGCCCTCTCGCGATGGAGGACCTTCTAACACGCCTGGACGACGGAACGGCGCTCGCCAGCCTGCGCAACCAGATTCAAAGCGATGACCGCTTCATGCGGCGCGACCGGGACCTGTACGGTCTGCGGCGTTGGGGCGGGGTCGAGTACCTCGGCATCCGAGAGATGATCATCCGGGAACTTGAATCCGCCGGTGGCGAAGCCAAATCCGAGGACATCGTCACCACCCTTTGCTCGCAGTTCGACGTTTCGGACAGGTCCGTGCGTGCCTATCTCGCCGCTCCGGAATTCGAGCGCTTCAAGCGAGGCTGGGTTCGCGTAGCGGCCCACACCGAGACCGGTACGGCTGATTACCAGCCGCGACGCGACGTGGCGCAGACCCGGCGTTGCTTCCAAACCGGCCAAGGCACCTGGTGGTACCGACTCGACGTGAACGGTGAACACCTGCGCGGATCCGGATTCACCATTCCGGCCGGCTTCGCCGCACACCTGGGCCTCGCCCCCGGTGGTCGACTGGAGCTGTCCCACGACGTCGGTGACATCCAACTCGTCTGGCGCAACCAGCCGACCTGCGGCTCCCTCCGTCCCCTGCTCGAAACCATGGGTGCGGTCGAGGGAGACCATGTGTTCGTGGCGGCGAAGGACGGCCACCTCAAAGCACTGCGCCTTGCCGAGGAGCCGGGAACCAACCTCACGGACACACAGCGAGCCCTGCGGCTTATGGCCCTGTCCGGCCAGGTAACGGAGAAGGACATGCCTGCAGTTCTGGGTCGGCGCATCGGTCTCGCAGACGCGACGACGATGGATGAGGTACTCGCTCACCTTCGAGTTCGAGGTGACAAGGACATCCTGGAACTCTTGAGAGAGCAGTACGAGCTCAGCGGTGCGACTGCGCCAGACGAAGAGCCAAGCGTCCCAGCGACGCCCGAAGGAGAGCTCAGCAGCGCGGCGCCTCCCCAGCACAGTCCGTCCGATCCGCAGCCAACGGGGGACACCGCAGCTGAGGCCAAGCAGTCCCCCAAGCCTGAGTTTCGGGACCCAGCCTGGGATGAGGAGATCATCCCATTGCTCGACGAGGACAGCGAAGCCGACCTGATTCACCTTGCCCAGGCAGTCGCCAGCCGCGGCAAGACCGTCCCAGTGTTCGGTTTCGAGCTCGGTGAAGGCGGCTGGCAAGCCGACTTCGCCTGGAACCAGGACACCGCCAAGGTCGCAGTAGTCCCCGCTGTGCAACACGGCCGCGTGGACCCAGAAGCCGAGCGCCGCGACGCCGCCTACCGTGCCGCAGGCTGGACTATCCGCAGCGCCGTCGACTGGCTCGCCCACCTCGACGAGCTGCTCGTCCTGCTCCCGGATGCGACTCCCGGCAACTGATGATGCGCCGACACACCACGTAACCCCATCGACGACCTGGAAGGCGCCACCTGATGACTGCCCGGCTCAGCCTGTACCAGAAAGCCGAGCAAGAGCTCTACAAGCTCGACCGCTCAGTGAAGGCCAAGTTTTACGATTTCTCCCACCGCTTCCGGGAGAACCCGCACAGCAACGGGCTGCAGCTCAAGGCTCTCAAGGGCGACTCGCAGATCTTCTCCGCGCGGATCGACGACTCCTACCGCGCCTTGCTCACCCGCACCGGGACGGACGAACAGGGTGACGAGAGCTGGCTGGTTATCGCGGTCCGACACCGCCGGGACGTCTACGAGCAACTGTCCGTCGCGATCAACCGCGTCTCCGGAGAGATCGAGTTCGTCGACCTCTCCGTCGTCGGCGAAAGCGCCCTGCGCCGCGCCGGTATCCGTCTTACCCCGGCCGAACCAGACGCGACCAGCGTGGCAGAGGCCGAAACCGCTCCCGCCTCGGGGTCGGATGCACAGCCCGAGGCCGAGCCGGCTGCCCCGGTATCCCCGCTGCTTGCTGGGCATTCCCGGCAGTTGCTCCGCGAGCTTGGCGTCGCCGAACCGCTCATCGACCTCGCGCTCACCCTCACCGACACCGCCGACCTCGACCGTCTGGTAGCGGGAGCACCGCTGTTGTCCCAGGACGTCCTGTACGGCTTGGCCGCTGGCATGAGTGCGGACGAAGTACGTGCAGAGATCACCGCTGCGGTTGCCTCAGCCGACCAGATCGACCTCGGAGATTTCGGCGCTGCCCTCGCCCGTACCACCGTCACCACCATCGATGACGCCCTGCAGAAAGTCCTGGAAAACGGCGATTTCCAGGCATGGAAGGTGTTCCTCCACCCCACCCAGGCTCGACTGGTCGATCGTGACTACAACGGCCCCGCCCGCGTCTCCGGCGGCCCTGGCACCGGCAAGACCATCGTCGCCCTGCATCGGATCCACCACCTCGTACGGCAGCTGAAACCGGGCCGGGACAAGCCCATCCTGCTGACGACCTTCACCAAGAACCTCACGGCTGACCTTCGCGCTCGCCTCACCAACCTCATCGGGGACCCTGATCTCCTCGCTCGCGTGGAGATCGCCCACATCGACGAACTCGCCTACAAGGTCGTCAGCGAGAACTCGCTCTCGGGCCGCGTCAAGCGACGCGTCGATGACCGCACGGCCCTCGCAGAGCTGCGCACTGTCCTCGCCGAATTCGACCAGCAGGAATCCTGGGAACCCGAGTACCTCATCGAGGAGTGGGAACAGGTCATCCTCGGGCAGTCCGTGGCCACGCGCACCGCCTATTTCCAAACGCGCCGAGCTGGCCGAGGACGGCCGCTCACTCGCCCCGAACGAGCCGCCGTCTGGAAGATCCTCGACGAGTTCACCGCACGCCTCGACAAAAAGGACATCGAGACCTGGGGCCAAGCCGCCGAACGTGCCGCTCGCTACGAAATGGAGCGTGCCACCCATATCCAGGCCCGTCAGGCGTACAAGGACCAGGTTGGCGGTCGCGACCTGATCCACCGCGATGCCGAGGCATCAATGAGCGACCTGAAGTACCGCTACAAGCACATCGTCGTAGACGAGGCGCAGGACCTGCGCGCGGCACACTGGAAGATGCTGCGAGCCATGGTCGCCCCCGGCGACAACGACATGTTCATCGCCGGCGACACGCACCAACGGGTCTACGACAACCATGTCTCCCTCGGCTCTCTCGGAATCAACGTCCGAGGACGCTCCGCCCGACTGTCCCTGAGCTACCGCACTACGAAGGAGATTCTCGCCCGCGCCCTGACGGTCATGTCCGGCGAGACCTATGACGACCTCGACGATGGAACGGACACCCTGTCGGGCTACCGCTCCGTGATGCACGGGCCTGTTCCTGAGCTTTCCGGCTATACCACCTGGGAAGAGGAACTCGATGGTCTCGCTTCCACTTTGCGCGCATGGCGCGACGAGCTTGCTGCCGTCGAAAACGGTGCGGCACGTGACCTTCGCGGTTTGATCGCCGTTGCGGTCCCCGACCGCGACAAGGTGAGCCAAGTGATCTACCATCTCGCCACGAAAGCGGGCCTCGGCTACGCCCAGCTGACCTCGGACGGCCCTCGCGGTGACGGCGAGATCCACGTGGGGACTATGCCCCGCTTCAAAGGGTTGGAGTACCAGCGCCTCGTCATCGTGGGCGCTAGCGACAGACTCGTCCCACGCATGGACTCGATCGACCGGTACCGCACGGAGGATCCGACACGCTACCGCCGGGAGTTGCGCAAGGCGCGCTCGATGCTGTTCGTTGCCGCTACGCGCGCCCGTGACGCCCTCACGATCACCTGGCACGGCGATCCCAGCCCCTTTCTGACGGAGCCAGTGACTGAACGGAACTGAACGACGGCCGAGTACGTGCCAACCTGTCGCCAGTCACGCGGTCTCGTGAGAGATCTTCGAGGAGATCCCCAACGGTGAGACTCCAGTCCGCGAGGGCACGTAACAGGGGCAGTCGAACATGGTCTGCAGAAGTCATCCTTCTCGATCTTCGAGGCGCACCGTTCCCGCCCGCCCAGCGGCAGCGCGAGAGGGAAGCCTCGTGGGAGCCATCTGGGAGCCAACCCACTCCCCAAGCCCCTTCGGCACCACCCGACACCACCGCACCCCAACGCTCTGACCAGGCAAAAAAGCAAACATTCCGGTGCCGACCCCACCCGAACCTCATTCGGGACGAAGAGGTCGTGGGTTCAAATCCCGCCACCCCGACAGCCGAAACACCAGGTGAGGCACCTAGGAACGTTCCTAGGTGCCTCACCTGTTTTGCGTGCGTGTCTATCTGCGTGACTACCGATGCCCGCGTGTCCACGGCCGCCGTTCCTGCGTGCCGAGGTGCCGCCCATGACCACAGCGCCGGCCTGGATCACGGGCCGGAGCTGCTTACGGTGGACCTCCTCGGTCACGGCCGTCCCGGAGTGCCCGACGAGCCGGGAGATCTCCTCCAGCGGTACCACGGTTGGACAGCAGAGACACGAAGCTGTGCCGGAGCTCCCGGGGCGTCCACTCGTCGGCATTGATCCCGTCGATGTCCCACGCGGGTGACCACCTACCCGGCGGCAGAGCCGACCGAGCTGGTCGCGCACGCCCTCGTGCTCCGGCTGGAGAGGGACGGTGAGATCGCGCCCGATCCCTTGTCCCGGGCGGGGCACGTGCGCATACGAGCTGTCAGGCGGGCGGTCGATCGTCGCGGTCTGGGTGTACGACACCCACGCCCTGGGTCAGTGACGGCGTTCCCGCGTCATCAACAGGGTGTCCAGGCGGGCCGCTAGGCCAGGACCCCGGCCAGCGTCCCCGCCAGGGTGAGTGTGAGGAAGACCGCGCCCCAGGCCATCGCCCGGCGTATGCAGCGGTACTTGATCCAGGCGGTGCGGGCCAGGACCTCCAACTGTGTCGTATCGCCGGAAGAGGAGGCCTGGGAGGGGCGCCGGGGGGATACGGCAAGACCGAGGAGGACGAGGGACGGGGCGCAGGCGGCGCAGCCGGCCCATACCAGGAGCTGGGGGATCACGGCGTACTGGCCGGGTGCGATGAGGCCGCCGGCGATCGCGCCGAGCAGGGCGGTCAGGGCCGCGCCCAGGGTCGCCAGCGTCAGTCCGGCCCTGCTGTCGGCCTTCGCGAGTTGCTCGCGGGCCTCGGTCAGGAGGTCCCGGGTGAGTTCCGCCGCGCGGTCGGTCTGCGTCCCGGTCCCCGTCACCGTCCCGGTCTCGCCGCTCGGTGTGGTCATACCTCCCCCTCGCTGATCAGCGGCATTCCCGAGTACCCGGAAGTGGCTCTTCTAGTACGCGGATTACGCGGAGTACGCGGGTTCAGTTGTTCCATGTCTCGTCGTACGGGTCGGCCGGTGCGGGTACCGGCCTCGCACTGGTGACTTCGAGGTACGGAATCGGGCCGTCGTTGACCGGGTCCTTGGTCCGGCGGGGTGTGTACCGGCCGGTGATCTCCAGCCAGGTGTCCGGGCTCAGGACCGGGGGGATGTTGCCGGTCAGGGCGATCTTGACCGGCTGGGCGTCCGCCGCGCAGCAGTTGAGGCCCATGCGCGCCAGGTAGGGGGCGCCCGACCGGTCCAGGGTGACGAAGCCGGTGAGCTTCAGCTCGCGGTCGCGGAGAGAGCGGCCGTCGTCGTAGACCGCGCGCCCGGCGTAGTCGGCCACGCCGAGACGGAGGGGTTCGCCGGCGGGGAGGTCCGGGAAGCCGAAGGGCTTCGTCAGGGCCGTGCCCGTGTGCGCCGCGCTGTAGGAGCCCAGAGCCGGTGGGGCGACCAGGATCAGGGCGAGGACGGGGAGGGCGAGGAGCCAGGAGATACGGGGCTCGTGGTGGTGGTGCTGTCGTGCGGTTGAGTGGCGGCGTTCGTACCAGAGCGTCGCCGCCGCCGTCGCGATGAGCACCACGCCCGCCAGCAGGACCAGCGGGCGCAGGCCCGCCTTGACGTAGCGCAGGTAGAGGTCGGTCAGGCCTGCGTGCAGGAGCGTCGCGCCGAGCAGGAAGAGGAGGGCCGTCTGGGCCAGGCGGTTCACAGCAGGACCGTTCCGGTCAGGGCCGACACGACGACGGCCAGGGCAAACGTCGCGGGGGCGAAACGCAGGGCGAAGGCACGGCCGAAGGTGCCCGCCTGCATCGCGAAGAGCTTCAGGTCGATCATCGGCCCCACGACCAGGAACGTCAGACGGGCCGTCAGCGAGAACTGGGTCAGGGACGCCGCCACGAACGCGTCCGCCTCCGAGCAGATGGACAGCAGGACGGCGAGCACCGCGAGGGCCAGCACCGAGAGCACCTGATGCCCGGCCGCCACGCGCAGCCACTCCTCCGGCACCACCGCCTTCAGCGTCGCCGCGGCCATCGCACCGACCACCAGGAAACCGCCCGCGTGCATCACGTCGTGGCGCACCGAGCCCCAGAAGGCCGCCCCCCTGCCCCGGCCCTCGTACGACGGTCTGTCGGGCGACCGCAGCCAGTCCGTGCGGCCGAGGCGGTGCCAGAGCCAGCCCATCGCGCAGGCCACCAGCAGGCTCGCGACGAAGCGGGCCAGGACCATCTCCGGGTTGCCGGGGAAGGCGACCGCCGTCGCCGTCAG
The DNA here is from genome assembly GCF_001270025.1 of Streptomyces azureus. Taxonomy (NCBI): domain Bacteria; kingdom Bacillati; phylum Actinomycetota; class Actinomycetes; order Kitasatosporales; family Streptomycetaceae; genus Streptomyces; species Streptomyces azureus. The sequence goes on from NZ_DF968202.1 coordinate 66,041, forward strand.
CACGATCGGGTTGATGGCGGGCGCCGAGAGGAGGAACGCCAGCGCCGCCGCCGGTGTGACCCCTCGGCGGACCAGCGCCCCGGCCACCGGCACCGACGCGCACTCGCAGCCCGGCAGCACCACGCCCGCCGCGCCCGCGACCGGGACCGCCAGGGCCGGGCGCTTCGGCAGGGCCCGGGCGAAGAAGGACGGCGGCACGAACACCGCGATCGCCGCCGACAACAGCACACCGAGCACCAGGAACGGCAGCGCCTGGACCATGACCGCGACGAACACCGTCATCCAGCTCTGCATCACCGGTGCGGACAGGGCCCCGCGGATCGGGTCCTGGAGCATCACCGCCGTGAGCAGCAGGAGGGTGAGCAGGAGGGGGGAGTTGAGGTGGCGGGCGTCGTCCGGGCTCGGGCCCTTGTCAGCGACCGGTCGGGTGGTCTCGTTCCCGACCGTCTCGTCGGTCTCCTGCGGGGCGGGTTTCGTGGTGGCCACGGGCCCGGTACCTCCGGTCGTGCGCACGGGCATTGCCTCCCCTTCTGTACGGCCGGGCCCCGTCGGGTGTTCAGCCACCGCTGTTCCCTTCTGGAACCAGCCGTCCCGGTGAGGCAGTCTTCTCCCTTGTGGGGAGCGTTCCGAACCAAGGTCTGCCAGGTGAACCGGCCACGCACATGATCGTGTGCGGGGACGACGGGCTCGCGCACCGGCTGGCCGCCGAACTCCGTGGTGTGTACGGCGAACAGGTCACGCTCGTGGTGCCGCCCTCGGGGCGCCGGGTGCGGCAGCCGGTGGTCGGACGCGCCCGGGCCGCCTCGGCGGCCCTGCTCGACCGGGTCAGCGCGGCCGTCAACCGGACGGGTGCGGGCGGCGCCGAACCGGCCGCGAACGAGCAGGTCGTGGAGGCCGCCGAGGTCACCGAGGCCGTACTCACCGAGGTGGGCGCCGACCGGGCGGCGGCCCTGGCGCTCGTGTACGACGACGACGAGACCAACATCCGCGCCGCGCTCACCGCCCGCCGGCTCAATCCCCGCCTCAGGCTCGTACTCCGTTTGTACAACCGGCGGTTGGGCCAGCACATCGAGGAACTGCTCGACCAGACGGCGGCGGTGGCCTCCGGCACGGGGCCAGGGACGGCAGGACTGGACGCGTCGACGACCGTGCTGTCCGACGCCGACACGGCCGCGCCCGCGCTGGCCGCCACGGCCCTCGTCGGGACCAGCAAGGTCGTCCAGACCGAGGGGCTCGTCCTGCGTGCCGTGGAGCGGCAGCCGCCGCGGCCGGGCGAGGTGGCCGACCCCGGCCTGTGCACCCTGGCGCTGCTGTCCGCGACGAGCAACGACCCGGCCGGCGCGGACGGTTCCGAGGGCAGCGGGGAGCAGGGGCCGCGACTGCTGCCGGACGAGGCGGCGGTGGCGTCGGCGACCGGGCGCGGGACCGTCGTCCTGGAGCAGGTGTCGTACTCCGGGCCGTCCCTGCCCGCCGGGCGGGGTGGTGTGCCGCCGTTCGCCTCGCTGTTCTCGCGGCGGCTGCGGTGGTCGCTGGCGGGGCTGGTGGGGTGTGTGCTGGCCCTCGCCGTCGCGTTGATGATCGTGACCGGGGAGCATCCGCTGTACGCGACGTACGTGACGCTGCTCGATCTCTTCGGTATCAACGATCCCGCGTTCCACGAGTCGACCGGGGAACAGGTGCTGCAACTGCTGTCCGGGCTGGTCGGGTTGCTGCTGCTGCCGGTGCTGCTGGCCGCGGTGCTGGAGGCACTGGGCACGTTCCGCAGCGCCTCTGCGCTGCGGAAGCCGCCGCGAGGACTCGGCGGGCATGTGGTGCTGCTCGGGCTCGGCAAGATCGGGACGCGGGTGCTGACACGGCTGCGGGAGCTGCACATTCCCGTGGTGTGCGTCGAGTCCGATCCGGAGGCCAGGGGGATGGCCACGGCGCGGCGGCTGCGGGTGCCGGTGGTGCTCGGGGACGTCACGCAGGAAGGGGTGCTGGAGGCCGCGAAGATCCATCGGGCGCATGCGCTGCTGGCGTTGACCAGTGCGGACACGACGAATCTGGAGGCCGCGCTGTACGCACGGTCCGTGCGGCCCGATCTGCGGGTGGTGTTGCGGCTGTACGACGACGACTTCGCGACCGCGGTGTACCGGACGCTCCGGGCCGCGCATCCGTTCGCCCTCACCCGGAGCCGGAGTGTGTCGCATCTGGCCGCGCCCGCGTTCGCCGGGGCGATGATGGGGCGGCAGATCCTGGGAGCGATTCCGGTGGAGCGGCGGGTGTTGCTGTTCGCGGAGGTGGAGGTCGGCGGGCATCCGCAGCTGGAGGGGCGGACGGTCGGGGAAGCGTTCCGGGCCGGGGCGTGGCGGGTGCTGGCGCTCAATACATCACCTCCTGGAGGGCGGCGGAGCGAGGACGAGACGCGGGGCGAGGAGCGGGTGCCGGCTTCGGGGCTGGTGTGGGATCTGCCTCCTGCGTATGTGCTGAGGGCTGGGGATCGGGTGGTGCTGGCGGCTACGCGGCGGGGATTGGCGGAGCTGCTGGGGCGGAGGCGGCGGGAGCGGGCGGGGGCGTGACGCCGGTTCGCTGCGCGGCTCGGCGTTTGCGAGGTGCTCGGCGACGGGGTCGAGGCCCCCGACGGGGGGTGCGCAACCCGGCGTTACGAGGTGCGCGGCGTTGAGGCTGTGGCCGGGGCGTGGCGCAGGCCGGCGCAGCGGAGTGCCGCCCGCGCCCACCCTCCCCCAAGCTCCCGGCTTCGCTCGAGCAGGGGGACCCCCATCGCCTCAGGCGGCACGGCTGCCCGCGGGTTACGGGCACCCGCGCCCACAGGCGAAGGCACCCACGCCCCGCGGTCACCGACACCCCCGCCCCACAGGCGAAGGCACCCGCGCCCGCGGGGCACGCGTCAGCGTCCGGCTCCCTGCGGATCACGACCGTGGGTTCAGATACCTCTCCGCGAACTCCAGCTCCAGCCTCACCTGCTTGATCCGTTCGTCCACCACCAGCGACCCGTGCCCGGCGTCATAGCGGTACACCTCGTGGACCGCGCCTCTCGTCTCCAGGCGTTTGACGTAGTTCTCGATCTGGCGGATGGGGCAGCGGGGGTCGTTGACGCCGGCGGAGATGTAGACCGGGGCCTTGACCTGGTCGACGTAGGTGAGGGGGGAGGAGGCCTCGAAGCGGTCGGGGACCTCTTCGGGGGTGCCGCCGAGGAGCGTGCGGTCCATCGCCTTCAGCGCTTCCATCTCGTCGTGGTACGCCGTGACGTAGTCGGCGACGGGGACCGCCGCGATGCCCAGGGCCCACGCGTCGGGCTGGACGCCGAGGCCGAGGAGGGTGAGGTAGCCACCCCAGGAACCGCCGGTCAGGACGAGACGCTCGGGGTCCGCGAGGCCGGAGGTGACGGCCCATTCGCGGACCGCGGCGATGTCCTCCAGTTCGATGAGGCCCACGCGGTGCTTCAGGGCGTCCGTCCAGGCACGGCCGTAGCCCGTCGAGCCGCGGTAGTTGACCCGGACCACCGCGTAGCCGTGGTCGACCCACGCCGCCGGGCCCGCCGCGAAGGAGTCGCTGTCGTGCCAGGTCGGGCCGCCGTGGATGTCGAAGACCGTGGGGAGCGGGCCGGTGGTGCCCTTCGGCTTCTGGACGAGGGCGTGGATGCGGCCGCCGGGGCCCTCCACCCACACGTCCTCCACCGGCACCGAGCCGGGTGACTTCATGCCGGGCGGGTCGAGCACGACACCGCCCGCCGTGGAGCGGACCGCCGACGGTTCGGCGGCCGAGGACCACAGGTACTCCACGCTGCCGTCGGGCCGGGCCGTGGCGCCGGACACCGTGCCGGGCGGGGTCGGGATCTCGGTCAGGGCGCGGCTCGCCAGGTCGTAGCGGAACAGCTCGCTGCGGGCCTCGAAGCTGTGCGCGATGAGCAGGCCGCTGCCGTCCGGGTACCACTCGGCGCTGACGTCGCCCGGCAGTTCCAGCGCAAGGTCCATCTCCTCGCCGGAGGCGACGTCCCAGACCAGGGGCTCCCAGCGGCCCCGGCGCTGGTGGCCGATGAGGAGGCGGGTGTCGCCGTCGACGGGGGCGAAGCCGAGGACCTCCAGTCCGAGCTCGCGCCTACCACCCTCGGTGTCGTCGAGGTCGGCGACCGGCGTGCCGTCGGTGCGCAGGACGCGCAGGGCGGAGTGCATGGCGTCGCCGTGCTCGGTGTGCTCGATGGCGATGAGCGAGCCGTCGTGGGAGAGGTCGCCGACGCCGGCCGACTCGCGGTGGCGGTAGATCTCCACCGGGCCCTCGCCGGTGCGGGCGAGGTGGATCGTCGTACCGTCCTCGTCGGTCGAGCGGCCGACGACCGCCGTGCGCCCGTCGCGGCCGAGGGCGAGGCCCGCCGGGTACGAGGCGTCCAGGCCCTCGGCGGCGAGTTCGTCCGGGCCGCCCGTGAAGGGCTGGCGGCGCCAGACGCCGAACTCGTCGCCGTCCTTGTCGTCGAACCACCAGATCCAGGCGCCGTCCGGTGACAGCACGCCGTCCGTCGTGCCGTTCGGCCGGTCGGTCACCTGGCGCTGCTCGCCCGTCTTCCGGTCCCACGCGTACAGCTCGTACGTCCCCGTCGCGTTCGACACGAACAGGGAGCGGTCCGGCGCGTCCTCCGCCCAGTCGGGCAGGGACACCCGGGGCGCCCGGAAGCGCTTCTCCCAGTCCGGCATCCGCTCCCGCTGTCCCGCCTGTGCCTCTTGCTCGTGCTGGTCCCGCTGATCCCGCGCGTCGGATCCGTTGCTCTCAGTCATGGCCCCATACTGCACGCCCTCGCCGACAATTCGCTGGCGAGGTCCTCAGCCTGTGGATAACCTCCACCGGTTCCCCTTCCCAGCAGGTCAGGGGTGACCATGTACTCCCCCACGCCGGCCGACTGGCACGAGGCCAACCGCGCCCAGCCAGGACACGGGGGTCCCCCCACGGCTCTGAGGCAGTGAGGGAGCGTCCCGCTGCACGCGGCGGGCGATTTCTACGGCCTCGACGCCTTCCTGACCGGCCAGGACCCATTGCGCGACCTCGAACTCGCCGAGGTCGGCGACGTCTCCGGCCGATCGCTGCCGCGTCTCCAGTGCCATATCGGCCTCGGCACCCTGTCCTGGGCCCGGCACGGCGCCGCCCGCGTCGTCGGCCTCGACTTCTCAGCACCCGCGGTCGACATCGCCCGCGGCCTCGCGCGCGATCTCGGCCTCGGCCGGGATCGGGCGGCCTTCGTCGGGGCGGAGGTGTACGACGCGGCCACCGCGGTCCCGGACCCGTCGTACGACATCGTCTGCACCGGCGTCGGCGCGCTGTGCCGGCTGCCCGACATCGGGCGCTGGGCCGAGACGGCGGCCTCGCTGGTGGCGCCCGGGGGTCCTGTACCTCTCCGGGTTCCATCCGCTCACCGATGTCCTCGACGACGAGACCGGCTCGCGGATCACGTACGACTACTTCGCCCGTGACGCCTGGATCGAGGAGAGCCCGGGTTCGTACGCGGCCGAGGGCGCCGAGTTCGTCCACAACGGGCGCGCAGAGTGGCAGCACCCGGTCGGCGAGGTCGTCTCGGCGCTGGCGGCGGCCGGGCTGCGCATCGAGTTCCTGCACGAGCACGACGTCTCGCTGTTCCGGCGGTTCGGGTGCTTCGAGCGGCGGGACGGCTACTTCCGCTATCCGGCGAACCGGCCGCGGATCCCGCTGACGTACTCGATCCGGGCCCGCAAGGACTGACCCGGCAACGGCCGGGAGCGGCGTTCGCGCAGCTCAGAGCCAATTGTCAGTGGCGGTGGGCACACTTCTCGACATGACCGATCTGCGCGAGACCGTCGAGAGGTTCTGGGCCGCGGCCGAGGCGCGGGACTGGGCCGCGTTCGCCGGCACCCTGGCCGAGGACGTCGTTTACACGTTGCCCCAGACCCGCGAGCGCATCAGCGGGCGGGAGCGGTACGTCCGGTTCAACCGCGAGTATCCGGGCGACTGGCGTCTGCGTGTCGAGCGCGTCGTCGCCGAGCCGGGCCAGGTCGTCACCTGGATCCACTTCTCGGTGGGGCTGGAGGAGATGTACGGCATCTCCTTCTTCGCCGGGGACGGAGAGGGCCGGATATCCACCGTCACCGACTTCTGGCCCGAGCCGTACGAGCCCCCGGCGGGGCGGGAGCACCTGGCGGAGCGGTATTGAGTGGTATCGACCCCGCAGACCGGACCCGCCCGGCAGCGCCGTACCGTAAGGGTGTGTACCGGTTTCTGCTGACGCCCCGATGGTGGGGGATCAACGTCTTCGTGCTGTTGTCCATCCCCTTCTGCATCTTCATGGGGTCCTGGCAGCTGGGCCGGTTCGAGGACCGTGTGCAGGACCACCGCACGGCGACCGAGCAGGTCTCCGAGGCCCGGCACGAGGCGCCCCGGCCGCTCGGGGAGATGCTGCCGGTGACCAAGGCCACGTCCGGGAAGCAGGTCACCGCGACCGGCCGCTACGGCAAGCAACTGCTGGTGCCCGGCCGGGAGCTCGACGGCAAGCAGGGCTTCTACGTCCTGACGCTGCTGCGCACCGACTCGGGCGAGGCGCTGCCGGTGGTCCGCGGCTGGCTGCCCGGTGCCGCCGACGCGGCGAAGGCGCCCGCGCCGCCCGCCGGTGAGGTCACGGTCACGGGGGCGCTCCAGGCGTCCGAGACCCCGGGTGACAACGGCGTCAGCGCGCAGGGCGGCCTGCCGGCCGGGCAGACCGCGGCTATCAGTGCGGCGTCTCTGGTGAACCTGGTGCCGTACGACGTGTACGACGCGTGGGTCACGTTGGCGAAGGGTGACTCGGGGATGAAGGCGGTGCCGGCGAGTGCGCCGCCGGACACCGGGCTGGATCTGAAGGCGTTCCAGAACCTCGGCTACACCGCCGAGTGGTTCGCCTTCGTGGGGTTTGTGATCTTCATGTGGTTTCGGTTGCTGCGGCGGGAAATCGAGTTCGCGCGGGACGCGGAGCTGGGGTTGGTGCCGGAAGAGGAGCCTGTTGGCGCGGACGTCGGCGCCAAGTGAGGCGGCGTTGGCGCTGAGGCCGGGTGGTTCCGCAACCCGGCGGTGCGGGGTGCCGCTGCGCTCACCCTTCCCAAGCTCTCGGCTTCGCTCGAGTAAGGGGCCCCATCGCCCCAAGCGGCACGACTGCCCGCAGCTACGACGGCCATGGCGGCCCGCAGCTGAGCGGAACCGGCCGCCCGCAGCCCACCGCGACCAGCACGGACTACGACGTCGCCAGCACACCCGTCCAGTAGACCGTCCCCGCACACGCGTTGGACACCGTCACCGAGCCCGCTCCCGAGCCGGTCGCCGGTGTGTACGTCACCGCCACGCTGCCGTCGACCGTGCCGTCCTCCCTGGCCAGCTGCGGGGCCGTGCCCGTGCCCGTGTCGCCGCCGGTGGAGGTGCCGCCCGCGGCCGCGCTGTCCTCCGTCGGGGTGGGGTCGGGCGTGGGGTCGGGGTCGGGGTCGGGGTCGCCGCCGGGGGCGGGGCAGGTCTCACTGGGGACCCAGGCGAACTTCACGTCGTAGGCGGCGCCCGGCGCCAGCACCAGCTGGGCGGCCTCCAGGGACGGGTCGGGCAGGCCGGCCGCCGCGTCCCCGGCCGTGTGCCGGGCCGTGGTGACCTTGTTGACGTCGGCCGCGCCCTGCGCCAGCGCGCTCACCGAACCGGGGTCGGTGACCGTACAGCTCGCCGCCGAGACGTTGGTGACGCGGAAGGAGCCGTAGACCGCGCCGGTGGAGTCGGGGGCGGCGCTGCTTCCGGCGGCGGGGCCGAGCTGGGCGGCGGTGCAGGCCTGGATGCCGGCGGCGGCGGTGGAGGACGGGCCGGCGCCCTGGGACGCTCCGGCCGAGGCGCCGGGACTCTTGCCTTCCTTGTCCTTCTGCTTCTTGTCGCCCTTGTCCTTGCCCTCGGCCTTGCCGGGGGAGCTGCCCTCGGTGCTCTCGCCGCCGTCCGGGCCCTTGCCCTGGCTCGCGCCGCCCTGGGCCTCGGAAGCGTGGCCGATCGCGGACGGGTTGGCCTCGGAGCCGGTGGAGTTGGAGACGTGCACGAGGGCGGGGATGGCTGTGCCGATGAACAGCGCGGCGGCTGCCATGCCGACGACGGCCTGCCGCTTGCGGGTCCGCCGCTGGGGCACCGCCTTCCGCAGATAGTCCAGCGTGCCGTCGCGCGGTTCCACCTCCTGCACCGCATCGTGCAGCATCCTGCGCAGGTCCAGCTCGTCCGATTCGAGCCCCTTGGGGCTCTGTTCGTCCAGGCCGTGGTTCACAGTTCCGTTCCCAGTGTGCGATTGCTTCGGATCCTGCCCGTGCAGTTTTGTCGGCTCGTGCCACTCGAAGGGCTCGTGCCGGTCGCGCCCGTCGCGGCGCGCGCCGCCGCCGTCGCTCATACCGGCGCCTCCATGGCCAGCCGGAGCGCCGCGATGCCGCGCGAGCCGTACGCCTTGACCGAGCCCAGGGATATGCCGAGGGTCTCGGCGACCTGGGCCTCGGTCATGTCCGCGAAGTAGCGCAGCACCAGCACCTCGCGCTGGCGGCGCTGGAGGCCCTTCATCGCCTTGATGAGGGAGTCGCGCTCCAGCTGGTCGTAGGCGCCTTCCTCGGCGCTCGCCATGTCGGGCATGGGCTTCGACAGCAGCTTCAGGCCGAGAATGCGGCGGCGCAGCGCCGAGCGCGACAGGTTGACGACCGTCTGACGCAGGTACGCCAGGGTCTTCTCGGGGTCGCGGACTCGCTTGCGGGCCGAGTGGACGCGGATGAAGGCCTCCTGGACGACGTCCTCGCAGGAGGCGGTGTCGTCGAGGAGGAGGGCGGCGAGACCGAGCAGCGAGCGGTAGTGCGCCCGGTAGGTCTCGGTGAGGTGGTCGACGGTGGTCCCGGCCGCGACACCGTCCTCGGCGCCTTCACGCTGGTTCGGGATGCGGGCCGGCCGCGCTGCGGGCACGGGCGCGATCACCGGCATGCCGCCGGGAGTACCGGACATGCGGGGTCGTAGAGCCGCCGGACGGGGCGGTCGAAGGACCGTGCCGCGTGCCGCGCTGAAGTCGAGTACCTCTGCCACGCCTGTTGGACACGCTCACCCCTGTCAGGGTTGTACGTGCCGGGCAACACTTTCACGCCGACCTTCGCTGTCGAAGGTCTACCCGCGTCAGGCAGCACAACCGATGGTGCATCAAATGCCCTCATGCGTCCCGCTCTTCCCCTATGTCCAGATATGAACGGGCGTCCCCACGCCCGGTTCCAGGCGTCCCCACGCCTGTATGTGTCCCGCGGCCCGGAAGGGCGACCGCAAAGACGCTCCCCGCCCTCCGCGCGGTTGCGGAGGGCGGGGAGGTAAATCCTCGGATGCCGATGGGGTTCGGGACAAGTGGTCCGGACCATCGACCGGCTCACATGTCTTACGCAGATCCTACAAACCGTCTCTGACAGCGGCCGGGGGTTTCCCGTGGCGAAACTTCCCGAAAACCCGGCGGCGGCCACCGGCACCGCGCGTTCGGCCACCGGCCCGGCGCGTCACGACAGCTCGGCGGCCACCAGTTCGGCGATCTGGGCGGTGTTGAGCGCGGAACCCTTGCGCAGGTTGTCCCCGCAGACGAACAGTTCGAGCGCCGTCGGGTCGTCCAGCGCCCGGCGTACCCGACCGACCCACGTCGGGTCGGTGCCGACCACGTCGGCGGGCGTCGGGAACTCCCCCGCGGCCGGGTTGTCGAACAGCACGACCCCGGGCGCCGTGGCGAGGATCTCGCGGGCCTTGTCGACGGTGACCTCGCCTTCGAAGCGGGCGTGCACGGTCAGCGAATGCGTGGTGATCACCGGAACGCGGACGCAGGTGACGGCCACGGGCAGGCCGGGCAGCCCGAGGATCTTGCGGGACTCGTCCCGGACCTTCAGCTCCTCCGACGACCAGCCGTCCTCACGCGGCGACCCGGCCCACGGCACGACGTTCAGCGCGACCGGCTCCGGAAACGGCCCAGTGCTGTCGCCCACGGCCCGCCGTACGTCACCGGGGCTGGTCCCCAACTCCGTGCCGGCGACCAGGGACAGCTGCTGCCGCAGGGTCGCCACGCCCGCGCGGCCGGCGCCGCTGACCGCCTGGTACGAGGAGACCACCAGTTCGCGCAGACCGAACTCGGCGTGCAGCGCGCCCAGGGCCACGATCATGGAGAGCGTCGTGCAGCTGGGGTTGGCGATGATCCCGCGCGGGCGCATCCGTACGGCGTGCGGGTTGACCTCGGGCACGACGAGCGGCACGTCCGGGTCCATCCGGAACGTGCCGGAGTTGTCGACCACCACCGCGCCCTTGGCGGCGGCCAGGGGCGCCCACCGCTCGGCGACCTCGTCGGGGACGTCGAACATCGCGACGTCGACTCCGTCGAAGGCCTCCTCGGTGAGCGCCACGACCTCGGTCTCCTCGCCGCGCACGGCCAGCTTGCGGCCGGCCGAGCGCGGGGAGGCGACCAGTCGGATCTCGCCCCAGACGTCCGCCCGCTGGGACAGGATCTGGAGCATGACCGTGCCGACGGCCCCGGTCGCTCCCACGACGGCGAGCGTCGGGCGCTCGGACCGGCCGGGCCGGTCGGCCCGTCGGAGTCCGGCCATCAGCGGCCGGTGCCTCCGTAGACGACGGCCTCGTCGCTGTCGGAGTCGAGCCCGAACGCGGTGTGCACGGCGCGGACGGCCTCGGGCACGTCGTCGGCGCGTGTGACGACCGAGATGCGGATCTCGGAGGTCGAGATCAGCTCGATGTTCACACCGGCGTCGGACAGCGCCTTGAAGAAGTCGGCCGTGACACCCGGGTTCGTCTTCATCCCTGCGCCGACCAGGGAGATCTTCCCGATCTGGTCGTCGTAGCGCAGGGATTCGAAACCGATGCCGCCCTTGTTCTTCTCCAGGGCGTCGATGGCCTTGCGGCCCTCGGCCTTGGGAAGCGTGAAGGAGATGTCCGTCAGACCCGTGGAGGCGGCGGACACGTTCTGCACGATCATGTCGATGTTGATCTCGGCGTCCGAGATCGTCCGGAAGATCGCGGCCGCCTCGCCCGGCTTGTCCGGCACGCCGACGACCGTGACCTTGGCCTCGGAGGTGTCGTGCGCGACACCGGAGATGATGGCCTGCTCCACCTGCTTGTCCCCTTGCTGAATCGGCTCACTGCTGACCCACGTGCCCTGAAGTCCGCTGAAGCTGGACCGGACGTGGATCGGGATGTCGTACCGGCGGGCGTACTCCACGCAGCGGTGGAGCAGCACCTTCGACCCGGATGCCGCCAGCTCGAGCATGTCCTCGAGGGAGATCCAGTCGATCTTCCGGGCCTTCTTCACCACGCGCGGGTCGGCGGTGAACACGCCGTCGACGTCGGTGTAGATCTCGCACACATCGGCGTCGAGGGCGGCGGCGAGGGCCACCGCGGTGGTGTCGGAGCCGCCGCGGCCGAGGGTGGTGATGTCCTTGGTGTCCTGGCTGACACCCTGGAAACCAGCCACGATCGCGATGTTGCCCTCGTCCACCGAGGTCTTGATCCGGCCCGGCGTGACGTCGATGATCCGGGCTTTGTTGTGGACCGAGTCGGTGATGACACCTGCCTGGCTGCCGGTGAACGACTGGGCCTCGTGGCCCAGCTTTTTGATCGCCATGGCCAGCAGTGCCATGGAGATCCGCTCTCCGGCGGTCAGCAGCATGTCGAGCTCGCGCCCGGCAGGCATCGGGGAAACCTGCTCGGCGAGATCGATCAGCTCGTCCGTCGTGTCGCCCATCGCGGAAACGACGGCAACCACCTGGTTGCCGTTCTGCTTCGCTTCCACGATCCGCTTGGCGACGCGCTTGATGCCCTCGGCATCGGCTACGGAGGAGCCTCCGTACTTCTGCACGACAAGGCCCACGTGCGCTCCTCGCTCAATCCGTCTCTATCCGCTCATACGCATTCGTACCGCGGTCGGCTCAGTCTAACGAGCGTCCGAAAATCCCTTCCGCGATATCGCATGGTGAGACTTCCGGGGTACTCGTTCAGGTCTGCTCATGCCCATCTGGGCACAGGCCACGCGAGAAAGTGCCCGGCGTCACAATCGCACGTGGGCTGCTCAGGGTGGCCCAACTTTCAAGCACTAGGGTTCGCCTGTGCGCGTACTTCTGGTGGAAGACGATGAACCGGTCGCCGAGTCCCTCAGACGCGGCCTGAAGCGCTACGGCTTCGAGGTCGAGTGGGTCACCACGGGCCGGGCGGCCCTGCACCACACGAGCCCCTACGACGTCGTCCTGCTGGACCTCGGCCTGCCCGACACCGACGGCCTGGACGTCTGCAGGGCGCTGCGCGAGCGCGGTGACGTCCCGATCATCGTGATCAGCGCCCGCAGCGACGAGACGGACCGGGTGGTGGGCCTGGAGATCGGCGCGGACGACTACGTTTCCAAGCCGTTCGGCGTCCGGGAGGTCATCGCCCGCATCCGGGCGGTGATGCGCCGCGCGCAGCCCCGCACCCCCGCGGCCGGGGGACCCGGGGGCGGCCCCGACCGCTACGGCCCCCGCCTGACCATCGACCGCAAGGCGGCCCGGGTGCGGCTCGACGGCGAGGAGGTGGCCCTCGCGCCCAAGGAGTACGACCTGCTGGCCTTCCTCACCGAGGAGCCCGGGGCGCTGATGTCGCGCGAGCAGATCATGGAAGCGGTCTGGGACGCGAACTGGTTCGGGCCGACGAAGACGCTGGACGTGCACGTGGCGGCGCTGCGGCGGAAGCTGGCGGGGGCGATCACGATCGAGGCGGTGCGCGGGGTCGGCTTCCGGCTGGAGATCGTCAAGGACAGCGGCGGCGACCCGAGCACCGGAACGGACAGCGCCACCTCATGATCCGCCAGCTCGTCCGCAGCTACATCTTCCTCGTCGCGATCGCCATCGCCCTGTTCACGGTGCCGGTGGCCTTCTCGCTCACCTCCCAGCTGCGGGGCGACACCGAGGATTCCGTGATGCGCGAGGCCAGGACCATGGCCCTGCTTCTGGCCAACGGCGACTCCACCTCGTGCGAGGCGCTCCAGAAGATGGCCGAGGCGTACGCCGACCAGACGCCCGGCGACGTCCAGGTGGCCGGCGCTCCGGGCTGCGCGCCGGGTCTGCTCCGCCCCGCGGAGGACGCGGCCCTGACCGCGGCCCTCGACCGGAACGACCCCACGACCGACTGGGGCTCCTCCTTCATCTGGGGCCCCGATCTGGTGATCACGGTCCCCGCCGAGACGGCCGGCGACGACCGGGTCGTCGGTGCCGTGCGCATCGTCTACTCGACGAACGAGATGACCGACCGCCTGTGGACCATCTGGGGCTTCCGGGCGATCCTCGCGGTGCTGGTCCTCGTGGTGGCCGCCCTGCTCGGCGTGGGGGTGGCGCGGCGTCTGACCCGCCCGCTGCGTCAGCTCAACGACATGGCGAGCAAGTTCAGCGACGGCGACCTGACCGCCCGCTCCCCCGTGACCGGCCCGCCGGAGACCCAGACGCTGGCGCGCACCCTCAACCAGGGTGCGGAACGCCTGGACACGCTGATCGCGGCCCAGCGCATCTTCGTGGCGGACGCCTCGCACCAGCTGCGCACCCCGCTCACGGCCCTGCGGCTGTCCCTGGACAACATCGCGGACGGTGTGGACGACGCGTTCGTACGGGAGGACGTGGAGCAGGCCACCGCCGAGGTCGTGCGCATGAACCGCCTGGTCAACGGCCTGCTGGTGCTGGCCCGTGCCGAGGCGAAGGTGACGGTGGCCGAGCCGCTCCCGCTGCTGGACATCGTGCGGGAGCGGCTCGCCGTGTGGAGACCGGCCGCCGACGAGCGCGGAGTCACCATCGCGCTCAGGGGGAGTATCGACGGCCGGCCGTCTGTGCTGTCCAGCCCCGGACATCTGGACCAGATGCTGGACAACGTGCTCTCCAACGCCCTGGAGGTCTCACCGGACGGCGGGACGATCACCGTGCGGGTGGACCCCCGGGGCGATGTGGTGGAGGTGTCGGTCCTGGACGAGGGCCCCGGCATGTCGGACGCCGAGAAGTCCCGCGCCTTCGACCGCTTCTGGCGGGGCCAGGGCCTGACCGGCAAGGGCGGCTCCGGCCTCGGTCTCGCCGTCGTCAAGCAACTGGCGACGGACGACGGTGGGACCGTGGCCCTGGCGGACGCTCCCGGGGGCGGCCTGTGCGTGACGATCGCCCTCCGGGCGGTCAGCTCTCGGGCATCTTCGAGGAGTGGTGGTTGACGATCAGCCATGTGCCGTCGGCCTGCTTCTCGTAGGCGTACGTGTAGCGGGCCTTGACGGTGTTCATCGCGCCCGTCGCAGGGTCGGTGAGCGCGAACTCGTACACGCCGGTGTCGATGACAGTGTCCCGGTCGAGGACGTTGACGACCGACTCGATCTTCGTGCCGACCGGCTTGTTCCGGAGGAAGTGCTCGAAGTAGTCGACGATCTCGGCTCTGTCCGTACGGACGTTGTCGGAGACGGTCGGCAGCAGGACCGCGTCCTGCGCGTACAGGTCGGCGACCTTCTGCGGGTCGCCGGTCCGCAGCGCCGCGTTCCACTGGTCGAACAGCCCGAGCACCTGCGCCTCGGTGGCCATCTTGGCGGAGTTCGTCCCGGACGTGCCGCGCGAGTCGGCTCCGGCGACTCCGGCACCGAGGGCGAAGGTACCGGCGGCCAGGGCGGCTACAGCGGTGGCGACGGTTATGCGACGGCGTGCGGGGCGACGGTTCATGACATCTCCAGTGACATCGAGGGGAGTTGACTTGCCTCCGCTTCTTCTGCGGTGGAAGTGACTCCAGACTCGCGTGTCACCGGTTAACGGCCGTGCAGCCCACGTACAGGGGCCGTACAAGGAGCCCCCAAATCACGCAGCGTGAGCGTGGAGCCGGACGCTACTGTCTCGGCATGGAGATATTGCGCTACGTAGCGTTCAGCACGGATCCCAAGGGCGGCAACCCCGCGGGGGTGGTGCTGGACGCCACCGGGGCCGACGACGCGACGCTGCTGGCGACGGCGGCCGAAGTCGGCTACTCCGAGACGGCGTTCGTGGTGGAGTCCGGCGACGGTGCCCTGGACGTGCGGTACTTCAGCCCGCTCGCCGAGGTGTCGTTCTGCGGCCACGCGACGATCGCGACGGCCGTGGCCCACGCGGAGCGGCACGGCACCGGGCGCCTGCGGCTGCGCACGGCGGCGGGCCCTGTCACCGTCACCACCGACCGGGCGGCGGACGGCACCCTCGTGGCGACCCTGGTGAGCGTCGCACCGCGTACGGCACCGGTCGAGGAAGCCGAGCTGGCCGAACTGCTGGGGATTCTGGGCTGGTCCGCCGAGGACCTGGACCCGGCGCTGCCGCCCCGCGCGGCCTTCGCCGGAGCCTGGCACCCGGTCATCGCCGCGGCGAGCCGGGACCGGCTGGCCGGCCTGGACTACGACATGGCCGCGCTCGCCGCGCTCATGGCCCGCAAGGACTGGACCACGATCGATCTGGTCTGGCGGGAGTCCCCCACGGTCTTCCACGCCCGCAACCCGTTCCCGCCCGGCGGTGTGGTCGAGGACCCGGCCACGGGGGCGGCGGCTGCCGCGTTCGGTGGCTACCTGCGGGAACTCGGGCTCGTACCGACCCCAGCCACCCTGACGATCCACCAGGGCACGGACATGGGACGGCCGAGCACGATCACGGTGACGGTACCGACGGAGGCGGACGCGGGGATCGGCGTGACCGGCACGGCCGTACGGCTCTGAGAAGCGTCGGCCTCAGTCGACGAACTCCTTCAGCGGCTCGGTGTCCAGGTCGAAGTTCACCGGCTCGGGGAGCTTGACGGTGGCGCCGAAGGGCAGCTTCTCCTCGTGGCGGTAGCGGCCGTCCTCGGGCTGGTTGAACACGACGACCGACGCGTCGTCCCGGTCGATGAGGAGGTAGACCGGGATGCCTGCCGCCGCGTAACCGTCGGGCTTCTCGACGCGGTCGCGCTGGTTCGTGTCGGAGTCGTACGACGTGATCTCGACCGCCATCAGGGCGCCGTCCGCTTCCGACCACTCCCCTTGGCCCTTGAGCCCACCCACCCGGACGAGCACTCCGTCGGCGCGAGCGCGCCCCTTGCGGTGACGCTCCGTCTTCAGCCCGCTCTCCGCGTGCAGCCACAGATCAGGGCGATGTTGCATGCACACTCGTTGCAGCCACGCGATCATCTCGCGGTGGTTGCCGTCCGCCAGGGAAAGGGCTCGAAGCCCGAGGCTCAAGCCTCGGGCCGAACTGCGGAGACGAACGCCGACCAGGCGGGGGCGGCGACGTGGAGCTCAGGGCCCGCGAGGGTCTTGGAGTCGCGGATGTGGACGGCGGCGGACAGGGCGACTTCGACGCAGTTGCCGCCCTCGGAGTCGCTGTAGCTCGACTTGACCCAGCGCAGTTGGTCACTCATGACTGATCCACCATCCGCTCGATGAAACGGGCCGACTCAGTGGGACTGAGAGCCTGCGTGCGGATCATGCTAAGCCGCTCCATCGCCAGGCGGACAACCCCCGGATCGGCCGAGAGTTCGCTCACCAACGGGCCTTCCGCGAAGGCGAACCGCTCATGGTCGTGGGTCTCCAAGAGCACCATGGGCCCCATCAGTGCGGTGGGAACGGTTCCTTCGAACGGCAGCACCTGAAGCACGACGTTGCGCAGCCTGGACGCCTCCAGCAGGTGACGCAGCTGTTCCACGTCGACCAGCGGATTGCGCAACGCGGCCTCGTAGACGAGGAAGCAGAAAGCCACTGGCGGTTTCTCCTCGGTGAGGAGGGCCTGTCGCGCCATACGTGCGGCGACCCGTTCCTCCACCGTCTCGTCGTCCAGGGGCGGGACGTGATTCTCGATGAGGGCACGTGCGTACTGCCTCGTCTGCAACAGCCCTGGTACGTAGGTGACTTCGTAGGACCAGTGACTGATCGCCTCCCGCTCCCTCTCCATGAAGTCCTGCGCCCGCGCCGGGAACTTCTCCCGCTGCAAGTACTCCTTGGCCGCGCTCAGAAAACCCTCGGCCCCGCACAGGTCGTCGGCCGTGTCGAGGGCGCGTGGCGTCGGCATGCGTACGCCCTGCTCCATGGACTTGATGGTGTCCAGGGAGTAGTTGGCGGCGGCGGCCAGTTCCTCCCGGCTGACGTTCGCCTTCGTACGCCAGCGCTTCATCTGGTTGCCGCTGTACCGCCAGGCGACCGGCGGCTGGGAATTGGAGTTGTACTGGCCCGACACAGCGCCCACCTCCGACGGTTACACCACGACGTGTACGACAACAGTCGCTACCGAAAGTAGCCGCACGACCACGAGTGTGTGGCCATGACGAACGCAATTCACCGGCCTGAGTGGGTCCCGGCGGCAGGTCATCAACTCCACGTCGCGGGAGTGCACTTCGACTCGGTCCGGGTCGAAGGTCTGCGCGGGGAATTGGTCGCCGAGTGGCTGATCGAGGCGGCGGACGGGGACGCGGGGCCGATCGTGTGCGAGGCGAGCGGGCCGCGGTGGGTGTACTTTCTGCTGGCGCCCGGGGCGGTACGGAGACATGACTGGCCGCTCGGAGTGCAGCAACTGGGCGGGCGGGACCCGCGTACGGTCACCGTCACGTACATCGGGATCCCGGCGCTGGAGGGGAACACCTGGCCGCTCAGGTGGTACAGCGAGCCGACGCCGACCGCGCCCTACGTCGACGGGGAGGCGCTGGCCGCCGCCGTGGGCCGGTGAGGTCGCGGTGCCGCCACGGCCGCGCGGCGGCCGTGGCGGGCCGGTGGGCTACTTGGCCGGGCGCAACCCCAGCGGCTCCGCGATCTCCTCCACCATCACCCGGCCCGCCTCGATCTCCAGGGTGTCGTCGCCCATGGCCTGGTCCGTGTCCAGGCCGTCGAGTTCGGCCAGGGGCTGGTTGAGGCGGACGTGGGCGAGGACCGACTGGAGGGCGCGGAGGGTCGCGGAGGCGGTGGAGCCCCAGTTGGAGAAGTAGGAGAACTGCCACCACCACAGGGCCTCCGTGGTACGGCCCGCCCGGTAGTGGGCCATGCCGTGGCGCAGGTCGGTGATGACGTCGGTGAGGTCGTCGGAGATCCGGGCCGGGACCGGAGCCTTGCGGGGCTCGTAGGGGTCGAAGACCTCCGAGTAGACGTCGACGGGGTCGAGGAGGCGGGCCAGATTCTCGCGGAGCTCGTCGACGTCCGGCTCGGGGCCCGAGTCGGGCTCGTAGCGCTCGTCGGGCAGGATGTCCTCGTGCGCGCCGAGGCGGCCGCCGGCGAGGAGGATCTGGGAGACCTCCAGGAGCAGGAAGGGAACGGCCGATTCCGGCTCGTCGCCCTTCGCGATCTCCGTGACGGCGACCAGGAAGCTCTCGACCTGGTCCGCGATCTGGACCGCGAAGTCGTCCGGGTTCTGTTCGGTCGCGTGCAGCGTGGCGTCAGACATCTAGGAGTCGTCTCCCCTCGAAGGCGCGACCGAGGGTCACCTCGTCCGCGTATTCCAGGTCGCCACCCACCGGGAGGCCGCTGGCCAGGCGGGTGACCTTCAGGCCCATGGGCTTGATCATGCGGGCGAGGTACGTCGCGGTCGCCTCGCCTTCGAGATTCGGGTCGGTGGCGAGGATGAGTTCCGTGACCGTGCCGTCGGCCAGGCGGGCCAGGAGTTCCCTGATCCGCAGGTCGTCCGGGCCCACCCCGTCGATCGGGCTGATCGCGCCGCCCAGGACGTGGTAACGGCCCCGGAACTCACGCGTGCGCTCGATCGCCACGACGTCCTTCGGTTCCTCGACGACGCAGATGACGGCGGGGTCGCGGCGGGTGTCGCGGCAGATGTTGCACAACTCCTCCTGCGCGACGTTGCCGCAGGTCGCGCAGAAGCGGACCTTCGCCTTGACCTCCATGAGCGCCTGGGCGAGCCGTCGTACGTCCGTGGGCTCCGCCTGCAGGATGTGGAAGGCGATCCGCTGGGCGCTCTTGGGACCGACGCCGGGCAGCCGCCCCAGCTCGTCGATCAGGTCCTGGACCACGCCTTCGTACAACGGACTGCCTTTCCTGGGTCATCGAGGTCGTTCGGAAGGCCGTACGGCCTGCCCGTACGTACCGTAGTTGTCAGCCACCCGTCCGAGGAAGGCGGTGAGCGTCTCAGAACGGCAGACCGGGGATGCCGCCGCCGCCCAGACCCTGCGCGAGCGGGCCCAGCTTCTCCTGCTGGAGCGCCTGCGCGTTCTCGTTGGCCGCCTGCACCGCCGCCACGACCAGATCGGCGAGGGTCTCGGTGTCCTCCGGGTCCACCGCCTTCGGGTCGATCTTCAGGTTGCGCAGCTCTCCGGCGCCGGTGACGGTCGCGGTCACCAGACCGCCGCCCGCCTGGCCGTCGACCTCCGTCTGCGCCAGTTCCTCCTGCGCCTGTGCCAGGTCCTGTTGCATCTTCTGGGCCTGCTGGAGCAGCTGCTGCATATTGGGCTGGCCACCACCGGGGATCACGATCAGCTCCTTGCTCGGTACGGGTTTTCCCGTTCGGCACGAGCCTACGTGGTCGGGCCTGCCGTCGCCCCAGCACTCTTTCGAGTGAGTTCCACTCGCGCCGTATAACTGATCAAGGAATACTTCCGGGCGGAAAAGCGGCGAAAGCTACATCTCGCCACCCATTGGGGGGTAGGAAGGGTCCGGCGCGTGTGCGTCATGTGTGTCTCTTGTCACGCAGCGTGGTCAGTAGGGAGTGCCGGGTGGGTCAGCCGGAGATGCAGCCCGAGGGGCCGCCTCAGGACGGACGGGGCGAGGGGGCGGCCCGGCTGCGGCCGGGCGATCTGACCGGGCGGGCCTTCCCGCTCGGAGACTGGGGGGAGCCGGCGGTCCGGCTGGACGAGCTGTACCGGTGGGTGGAGCGCGGGGCGCTCGAGACGGCGGCCTGGTACCTGGAGGACCGGGTGTGGAAGCGGCGGTGCGCGCGGGCGCTGCGCTGCGGGACCGCGGTGGGGGCGGTCACCGGGGTCGCGCTGCCCCTGCTGGATCTGACCGGGGTCGCGGGCGGCATCGCGCCCTGGGGGTGTCTGGCGCTGCTGCTGGGGGTGGCGTGTGTGGCCGTCGACCGGTACTTCGGGGTGACGACGGGGTGGATGCGGGACGTGGCCACCGCGCAGGCCGTGCAGCGCCGGTTGCAGGCGCTCCAGTTCGACTGGGCGGCGGAGAGCGTGCGGGAGGTTCTGGGGCCGGCGGAGGGGACCGCGAGTGAGGCGGCCGAGCGGTGTCTCGGGGTGCTGCGGAGGTTCTCCGAGGATGTGAGTGAGCTGGTGCGGGGGGAGACCGCGGAGTGGGTGGGGGAGTTTCGGAGCGGGGGTGCGCCGGTGGGGTTGCAGGCGGTGGCGTTCTCGGGGAGTGGGCGCGGGGGCGAGGCGGGGAGCTTCCCTGGGCGGTTCTCCGTGCCGCCGGGGGGTGGTGCGCGGCCCAACATGCCTCGGCAGCGGCCGCCGGAGCCGAGGTGACTGTGCGTTTGGGCTGGGGCCGGGCGGGTGCGCGGCTCGGCGCTACGAGGTGCCGCTCCTTTGGGACGGGTGCCGTCCCAGGCGGGTGACCGAGACGCCCCGGACGGTGCGGCCGGTGAACACCGTGGTCAGGCCGTGGAGTTCGGGGTTCACTGCCTCGTGTACGTCAGCTTCTCCCCGCTGCTGCTGTTCACGCGCTGGAGCGTGCCGTCCGAAAGGACGGTGATCTCGGTGGCGGCGCCCGGGGTGCAGGCGGTGCGTGGCCGGCCGACGGTCACGGTGGAAGGGCCGATCCTCACCGGTCCGTCGGCGTCTGGGGCGTCGGTCAGTTCGCCCTCGAACACGCAGTGGTAGCTGCCACCCTCCTTCGTGGGGCCGTCGGCCACGAGGGACAGAACCGTGTCGCCGGGCCCGCCCTGCTGGATGGTCAGCCGGCGGGTGTGCCGG